>CAJOPO010000481.1 GCA_905236315.1 uncultured Treponema sp. | reverse complement strand
TTAAATAATATCAGGATTAATTTCCTTATAATTTGCCTCTGCCCTGTCTATAGATTCTTTTATGGATTCAATTTTAGAACGAATTGATTCAAATGCTCTTACAACAACTGGGTCAAAATGAGTGCCAGATGCTTTATGAATAATGGCAAAGGCTTCTTCAGAAGAAAAAGGTCGTTTGTAAGGACGTTCAGTTACTAAAGCGTCATAATTATCTGCCACAGCCATAATTCGCGCAGAAAGAGGAATCTGATTACCAACTATTTTCATAGGATAGCCTGTTCCGTCCCACCATTCATGATGATATAAAGCAACATCATGAGCCATTCTTACATATAAGGGGTCTATGTTATCACCCATTACACTATCTATAAAATTCGCTCCCATAGTTGTATGCTGCTTCATAAGTTCATATTCGGCATCTGTTAAAGTGCCTGCCTTATTAAAAATCTCTTTATCTATATAAGTTTTACCTATATCATGCAAGGGAGCAACTTGAAACATACGCTCCACAAAGGCATTATCAACTTCTGCAGGAAACATTTTTTCATTTAAAAGTTCATTTGCGATTGCTTGCGTGTAACTTGCTGTTCTATGTAAGTGTCCCTTAGAAGAAAGGTCATGATGTTCTGCTAAAGAAGAAAATCCAAACACCATTTGGTCTCTCATTAGGCGTAATTTTTTTGCATTTTCTAAAAGTTGTGCAGTTTTCTTGTTTACTTCGTTTTCTAACTTGTCTTTATAAGAATGAAGCAAAGTAACATCTTCTAACCATACCACAAATCCATGCAATTCGTTTGCAGAAATAATGCGGCATATCTTGGGCTGGAAAACTTTATCGCCACAGGGGACAAAGGAATTAATACTATAACTACTATTTATATATGCACTAGTATTTGATTGTGCAATCGTATATGTAAGAGTGTTTTCTTCTACCACAAGGTCTTGCACTGCAGAACTTAAAACTATAGGCATAGAAATAAAGGCATTAGCACCTATCATTTTCATAGACATTTCTGGAAACATTTGCAAGGCTGTGTCATTTATATTTGTTAAACGATATTTGCGGTCTAAAACAAAAGCAGGTGTATTTACCATATCAAATATAACATTGCTTGCAAGCATATTTACATCGCAAAATTTACGTATAGCAATAAGATAGGCAAAAATAATATCAGAAATAACTATTCCAAGCGGTACTATAGGTATTGATTCTATTCCTATTATTTTTATAAAAACTTTTTCAAATAGATAACATAGTGTGGGAATAATAAAAATAAAATATAATAGTACAAGATTACGGATTTCCATTACCTTATTTTTTATAAAAACATGTAAGAACAAAATAGTCATTACTATAGCATAAAAAACACATATTCCTATAAATAAAGCGTGTCCCCATGCGTTTTCCTTTTTTAGATATGGAATACCATCTCTTATTACTCCCTTATAACTTTTAAATAGCCAAGTTCTACAAAAATTAAGCCAGGAATGAGGATTAGAAAGCTCAAATTGACTAGGGGCATCAAAGCCAAATATCATTAAACATAGCAAAGTTAAAATAACTACAGTTAAGATGTTTATCCATTTAGGAATTTTTATATGAAAATAATTAAAGACAAGTAATAAGGAAGCTACAATAGATAGCGTGCCTAAGTATTTTAACTTAGTTGCAAAAATAAGCATAGGTAGGGAGGCATAAGAATATAGTATTTGACAATAACCTAGACAAGTTATTAAAGAAAAGACTGTGTATGTAACGCCTACCCTTTGTTCTTCTGAAGAATGTTGCATAATTATTATTGCAAAACATATTAAAGAAAACGCGATGGATACGCTTGTAACTATTTGTTCTAATCCTAACACGGACATATAACTAGTTTAGCATTAGACAACTATAAAATCAATAGACACATCAATGAAATAGTTTTCAAGGGAGTACCCTTGAACCCCGTGTTTTTGGGGGAGAAAAAACTCTACTTCATAAGCGGTTTTCTCTCTCCCCCAAGCCCCCTCTCTCTTTCAGCACGGCTTAGGCAACTTTTTTAACGTTAAAAAAGTTGGCCCCTAAGAACCCTAGCTTTACTTACGAAAAACTGTAGAATTCTTAGATTTCTGTTACTTTTAAATGCTTTTTCTAATATTAAAAAAGGCTATACCTTCATAGTAGAAAGGTTATACCTTTATGTTGCGAAGGTATAGCCTTTGCACTGCGAAGGTTGTACCTTTTGAGTGCAAAGGTTAAACACTTTTTATTTAACTACCCCACCCCATGGAATATTAAATCTATTACAAAGTGCCTTATACTCAGCTTCATCTTTTTGGGAAACATAACCTGTAACAAAAAAACTTTCGTCAGGGGGAAGTATATTGGAAGAATTTTGATTTTCGCCTGCAAAAGAACTTTCTACACGTAGAGCCTGAAGAGCAACTCCATTTCTACTATCTACAATACTTATGTCTTTACCAGCTACATAGGAAATATCATTTGCTATATGAGTAAAATGTGTGCAACCTAATATAATAGTATCGCACCCACAGTCTTTAAAATATGATACAGCAGGCTCTACAGCACGAATTCTTTCTTCTTTAGTTGCAGTAAACAAATCATGCTCGATAAAAGAAACAAGGTCTGGGTCTCCCCTAGAAAAAACTTTGCAATCATAGGCAAAATCAGAAATTAGTTTTGCATTATAAGGATGTTTTACTGTTGCATTAGTAGCTAATAATCCTATACGCTTATTTTTTGTTGTACGTGCAGCCAAACGTATAGCAGGAACCGTGCCAACAATAGGCAAAAAAGGAAAATGCTCCCTTAATTGTTTTAGTGCAGTAACACTTATTGTGTTGCATGCTATAACTACAGTTTTAGGTTGCCATAAGTTTATAATAGTTTGAACAGCAGATGTAGCACAGGAACATATTTCGTCAGCAGTTTTTTCTCCATAAGGGAAATTTGCAGCATCCCCTAAATAAACACATCTAGCCTTAGGGCATTTCTCTTTTAAGTCTAACATATAGGGAATGCCCCCTGTTCCACTATCTAAAAAGGCAAAGTCAACTGAACAGGGCATCAAAAGCCTTCCTTGCTTTGTCATTAGGTGAAGAAGTAGTCCAATTTCGCTTTATTTTAAAATGCTCACAAAAATTAGCTCTTTCTTTATCCACTACGTTTTCTTCTATTGTTTCATGACAATCATAATGGCTACCCTTAGAATAAAAAACACAATTTTTGCAAGAATGTAAATCTGTTTTACAATCAGGACATTCGCTAGTTCTTGTAATAAGGTCTTTTATAAGGACATCTTTTTTGCACTTCCAGCACATAGAGCTAATATTATCTATTTGACTAAATCTTTTCAATAGCATAACATAGAAATATGTATACATTCAATAAATGTAGTTTTCCAGGTTGCAATAAAACTGCGCTTTCTTCTTTTAATGAGCAAGGAGAAATAATAGATAAACCAGGATATTGTTTTGAACACACAGAAATGCCAGAGCAAATGCTATCTAACATGAGGAATTATATACTTTCTCATGAAAAGATTGTTGGCTTAAATGCAAATGGTATAACTATAGATAATATTGACCTTACAAATAAAAAATTATATGGTTGCAATTTACAAAACTGTACAATGAGGTCTATTCATGCAAATGGACTTAGGGCTAGAATGTGCATGATGGACTTTTGTACATTTTCAGATTGTGATTTATTAAATAGTAATATTCAATTTTCATCTTTTTCTGGTAGTCGCTTAGTTCATATACTTTTTACAGGTAGCGATTTAATTCATAACAATTTTAATGGCATTACAGCCTATCAATCTAGTTTTGACGATAGCGACTTATATAATAGTCGTTTTATAAAAGCAATGCTTATTAATACTTCTCTTAATAACTGCAACCTAAAAAAAACTGTATTTTATGAATGTATTAGAGAAGGAGTTGGTTTTAAGCTTTCTAATACAAGAGAATCCCTAGTTGATAGAAACAGGGGCGGCTTAATGGGAGATATTAATACCAACCTTGAAGATGATGATATAGAAACCCTTAATACAGATGAATATTCTGAAGGAAAATCTCTATGAAAATATATTTTCATTTGAGCATGGATGAGTTTACTAATTGTTATGTAATAGTAAATGATAATCCTGATGTTATGGAAGCTCTTATAGTAGACCCTGGAAAAGTTTCTCCTGAAATAATAAAGCAAATAGAAGACGGAGGCTATAAACTTACAGGGGTACTGATAACACATAATCATGCAAATCACGTAGTGGGTCTTACTACTTTAATGAAAATATATTCTCCTACTGTATATGCAGCAGAATCAGAGGTAAAAGGAATACGCACAAAAATTTTAAGGGGTGATGGTAAACTAAGCGTTGCAGGATTAGTTGTAGAATATTATTCAGTGCCAGGACACACAGCAGATAGTTTAGTTTTTAAAATTGGAACAGTGCTATTTACAGGAGATACTATAACATCTGGAATTATAGGTGAAACTTCAGGCTTGTATTTTAAGCAAATGCTTTGTGCTAATATAGAAAAAAAAATATTTTCACAAACTGATGAAACTGTAATTATGCCAGGTCATGGGCCTCCTTCTACGGTTCTTACTGAAAAGCAATATAATTTGGACGTTAGTGGATATTTACATAAAGCATAGAGAATTTAAGGGATTTTGAAACTAGTTTCAGAATAATTTTTTTTCAAAAACGTCTTTTCGTGTATTCCCTCTAAATTCTATCGTCTAAGTTCTGACTTCTATCATCTAAGGTCTAAATTCTAAGTTCTATCGTACTCTAAGGTCTATTATTCATTCCAAGAAGCTTAACTCTACCTGCACAAAGCCCCCAGCGCGCTTGC
>CAJOPO010000480.1 GCA_905236315.1 uncultured Treponema sp. | reverse complement strand
TCTCAAGGTATGATCGGTATGCTGATACCGCCTCGTTCAACCTTGCAGCGTAGCCTGCATCTTCCGCCGCCGCAGACGGAAAACTGGATAAAATTGACAACACCATTACAAACATCAATATTGGAATCCATCTTTTTGTTCTCATTACACCTTTCCTCCTCTCTATACCTACTTTACTGTAACCTTGCAGCTTGCCGTTTTCTTACCATCTTTCGTTGTTACGGTAATAGTTGCTTTACCCTTCTTTACGCCCTTCACTACACCCTTACTCGATACTGTGGCTATTTTCTTGTTACTGCTTTTCCACGTCACTCTTTTATTCGTGGCATTTGAAGGGCTGATGGTAGCTTTCAACGTCAGTTTTTTGCCCTTCTTGACAGTTATGGATTTCTTGTTCAATTTCACAGATTTTACCGAAATAGGCTTAACTGTAACTAAAAACTTTACAACGTCGGATTCACAATAATGTCCCGTTCCCCGTACATACACTGAAATTGTTACTTTTCCCGGCATCTTAGCTTTTATTATACCATTAGCATTTACTGTTGCTACTTTCGTATTACTTGACGAAAAAACCTTCTTTCCTTTCAAATTAGTACCCATAATATTGATAGACGTGTTCTGTCCTGAAACGAGAGTATTTGTTTTTGGAATTGCTTTGGTGATTTTTTGTTCTATTAGTTCTTTTATTGTTATTTTAAACGATATGGTATCTGATCTTCCGCCTTCAAGTATATCTTGTGCATATATAGAGATAATCGCCGTCCCCTTTGATTTTCCAATAATCTCGCCACTATCGCTAACATATGCCACAAGATAGTTGCTCGAATGACATCTTGTTCTCCATCCTTCTTTTAATTTCGAATAATCTATACTTGTTTTTTCTCCGATAAAAATTGTATTAGTTTTTACTGATGCTTTGAAAACTCCCTGCTCACTTTCCTCGTCCTTACTTCCTGAGTTTTCTTCTGGTTTTGAAACATTGTTTTCCTTCACAATAATAGTAACGGTTTCTTCTGCTGACTCGAATAAATCAGATGCATCCGTAACATTTGTAGGAGTGTCTGAAAAATTCTGTACCCATATATGCGTTCCATTGATTAAACAATGTCCAATTCCAACCCTATTCATTCGGGCTTGCAGCATATTTCTCCGATGTCCTTGCCCTTCATATGAATCATTATCTTCTCGCCATGACATAAATACATTTTCTGCGTTTTTCTGCCCTATCGCTATGTTTTCAGCAACTTGACTGTACGAAATACCTGGAACACATTCCTCATAAGCGCTAAAGCAATCTCTACCATCAGGTCTTGTATGCGAAAATGAAACTGCTACCTCCGCTGCTCTCTTCATAGCAATCTTTTCTAATCCATAATCATAAATCAAAGGAGAAAGCTCTCCTTTACCAAACTCTGTCTTTGATATATCATCCTTATTCCAATACCATGTTTCACCAGTTCTCCATGCATTTATCATCCCAGTCATAGAACGGGCTTCCGTTTGTTCATATTTCACATGGTCTAATGTAATGTTAAAATTTGAATCCGATGGACGCTCTACTTTATAGTATATTTTTACATAATCTAATTTAATATCTCTATTCTCAATAGCGTTCCATTGTTCTTCTGAACCAGCATAATATATGGATTTTAAGTTATTACAATCTGCAAATGCGTTTAGTCCAATATATGTTACACTTTTAGGCAATTTAACACTTTCCAATCCTTTACATTCAGAAAAAGCATAATCTCCAATGCTTACAACACCATCTGGAATTTCCATACTTATCAATCCCGCACATCCTCTAAATACACTCCCACTTAGGCTATTTACGTTTTTGGGTATATTCACACTTAATAAACCGCTACACCCATCAAAGGCGTATTCATCTATGCTCACAATAGAATTTGGCAAATATATACTTGTCAATCCACTGCATCCCTGAAATGAGCAGTAACCAATTTTATTCACGCTATCAGGTATTATCACTTCTTTTAGCCCAGTACAATTATTAAAAACGTAGGAACCTAAGGCATTCACTCCATAAGGTATTTCTATGCTTAATAAAGCTTTACACCCACTAAAAGCTTCCGCCCCTATTTTGACAACACTATTGGGAAGTCTTATGTTTGTAATACTCCTGCAGTTAAAAAAAGCATAATCTCCTATTTCTGTAACACTATCAGGTATTTCAACGCTTAAAAGACCACTGCACCCACAAAATGTATTTATCCCTATTGATTTTATGCCTTTTGAAATGACAACCTTAGATACCTTGTTATCAAAGCAACTTCCCATTCCCCCAATAACTGGAATAGATGAGCTAAAACACCCTATTTTTTCTACTGGATAGCTTATGCCGTTTACTAAAATATGTGCTGGTACTATAACCTCCTTATCATTTCCATTATATTTTACTATATTGGCCTTACCATTATATATTTCATATTTAAAATCATCCTGAATGGAAGCATTATCATTTTCTCCACCTGATGTATTTTCTTCTATTGAATCCTCCCACTGTGCATATAGAGTCTGATTTTCAACAATTTCGCCTTCGAATGTACCCAAAGAATCCGCCGTTAAAACTTCTTCTTCCAAATCATACGTAGCCTCTTTTTCTGTTGTAGTATCCGTTAGATTGTCGGATAAT
>CAJOPO010000479.1 GCA_905236315.1 uncultured Treponema sp. | reverse complement strand
GATGTTGTAAGTCGCGCTATTATAGCGACTTGCAACTCGCAGGAACCTCGAAAAACTTTCTGAAAGGGAGTTTTTCGAGGTTCCCTAGAGAATTACTTACAAGTTACATTACAAATTAAATACAAGGATTTACACAAAGCTGAGCAGTTTTCACTTTTACAGGTTCATTTTGAATTGCATCTTTATGTGCAAATTTTTTTTCATAATAAGCAAGACCTGATGTTTTCATATATTCTTTTTCGGAGATAATTTTTTCATCAGCGGAAACTTCGGATACTAACTTTTTGAAAACATACCCTTCTGAATCTTTTACAAAAACATAATTCATATCAGACCTCTTTCAACCGCAATTTTGCAAGCTTTATTTTTTCTTTTGGAGTTTTCTGTGTCTTCTTTACAAAGACAACACCAACTACAATAATTTTTCTTTCTTTATATTTGAATAATGAACGAAGTTCATTTGACTTTATTTCAAAAATACCATTTTGTATTGCTTTAACCTTAACAAACTCAATTCCCAAAGTTTCTATTTTTGAATATTCATTGCTAAGCAATTCCTGCTGAGATAGTTCTAACGCTGCAATCTCAGCTTCCGCCTGTGGCAATTTTTCAACGGTAAACCTCATATTTTACATATAGCATGTAAAATAGAATTCGTCAATGTTTTTAGCTTTCATTCATCTATGTAACAAACGGATTTGCTCAAGAGCAAAAGCTCGGAGCTTTTTATGTGATTCCCCGTTAGGTGCGAGCAAATCCGTTTGTTTTTTCTTAGCTTGCAATCTTCTTTAAAAAATGTTATACTGCTCATCGTTAAATCACCGCCGTGCAATAGGCGAGTAAAAGCATACATTTTATCCCCATTGCTTGATAACCTACTTAAATACTTTACATCTTCCTAACTAAACACTCCTCTAATCCTAACTAAAGATAATACTATAATCTAACTTAGACTATACTCCCCTTCGTGTACAAATCGCCCTCCCATACATTATAAGAAAGGGAAGAGTGATATTGAGAAAAACACGCCCCTTCATGCTGAGGAGTGTACGAACGAAACATCTATGTTTAAAATAACATTACCCCCTTAAAAATAATACCTGCATATATTTACACGGAAAGAGTTTTTTCTTATACTAAAGCCATGAAAAGCCTTACAATCTATTTACTATTATTACTAAGTATATCCCTATTTATAAAAATAGAATTAACAGCACAATCAATCTCTAATTCAGTACAAGACAAAATAGATGAATTTATGCAATTACGAATGGAACTTGCCGCATGCACAACAAATGAAGAGGCTTTAGAGCAAGTGGTGCAGTTTAAAAATACAAACACTAGTTTTATAGAAAAATGTAGTCAAGAAGAGGCTTTAATATTAAAAAACTTCATATTATTAGAAGAATATAATTACATAAATTATATCTGTAATATGAATGGGGATAGCGAAAAATTAGACGCATTGTTTAAGAAAATAGAAAATCAAAAAAACATAAATGAAGAATGGATAAAAAAACATTCAAGCGAAGGCATAAATAAATGGCTTTATGCAACTGCAGCTGATGTAACCGCCTGCTATATGAGTATGGTATCAAGCATTTCTGCAACAGTAAAATACGGACTTACTGTAAAAGACTACTATGAAAAAGCGGTCGCCCAAGATAATAATTTTAGCTATGCCTTAGTAAACCTAGGGCAGTGGAACTTCTTTGCTCCTTCTGTTGCAGGGGGCGGAAAATCAAAAGCACGTAAGTATTTAGAACGTGCTATAACAAGTGCTCGTAATTCTGCAGAATTATATTTTGCAAAGATATATTATTCTCAGTTGCTTTTTGAACAGCACGATAAAGGTTCAAGCAAAAACGTGCTTGCAGAAGCAGAATCTTACTTTCCTTCTGGTTCCTTTGTTCCTCGCATACGCAATATGAATAGCAAAGGTGTGTCTTTATTTGACTATCAATTAAACAATTCTGCCGTACAGCCCGAAACAAATTAAAAAATAAGGACGTGTTACGAAATGTATGCTATGTTAAACGTGTCATTCTGAACGAAGTGAAGAATCTATCGAATCTTAGCGAAAATATGTGAGATTCACAGATTT
>CAJOPO010000478.1 GCA_905236315.1 uncultured Treponema sp. | reverse complement strand
CTCCCAGTATTTGAAAGCATCTAAAAGCCAAATGCAACAATTATCCACCATTGTCTGAAAGCGAACATCTGGAGTATCAAACTCATTGGTATTAAGGACTAAACATCTGGATACCAAGAGCAGGGCGTCGGAGTTATGGTAGGAAGTGGCAAATTCCAAGACCTCTTCGATAACAGAGAAGGATTCATCCAAACAACTGGCGAATTCAATAGTTCCCCAATTTCTTTTTTGCCCGGAAGAGGAATCATGCGAAAGCAAAAAAGAAAGAAGTTGTTTGTTTTCTAAATGGTCGCAAATATAGAGGCCAGCAAAGTATTCTCCGAAAGACTGGTGTATAAATGATGCAAACGGATGTAGCTCATTACTACACTCAAAGTCATAAGTGCGAAAATAGGGACTTCGCTTTAATTCGGAGGACGTTTCCTGATACCAGCTATATTCTCCTTTGGATTCTTTCAGCACATCTACATAATTTTTGCTGAAATCCTGAGTATAACTCATAGTGCGAATTAATGTTTCAATGCTATACAATTTCTTGCCGTTTGAAACATTAATATCATCGCTCCACTGTAGATACACACTATTGGTACTCTGCATATAATATGCTATAGTGCAGAGAATCTCTTTTCCAACAATCGGAGACAGTCCTCCTGCACTGTAGTCAAATTTGCTGGCGCGATAAGCGTCCAGAATTTCGCAGAATCTTTTGTAAACAACTCCTCTATTTCGCAAATTTCTCAGCAGATAATGAGGGTCGTTCTTTATTTCTTCTCTGATAATTCTGATGACAAGGGTCAAGAGAAGTGGATTTCTGCACATATCCAGTATAAAACCGCCTTTACTGGTAACAAGTTCTTGAAAAAAACGATTGCTATCTTCAAGGGGTAAATCATGCTGGAATTTTTCACGAATTTGGTTCTCAGAAACGGGCTTTATCGAAAAACGATCCCACCACATATCCCATTTTCGAGGAAATTCCAATCGTCTGCAACTTACAATATATTTGCAGTCGGGATATTTATCAAATAAATTATATATATCCGCTAAAAGGGTTTCGATACCCAATGTATTCGATTCGTTAATGCCATCAAAAATAAGGCATAAGCGACCTTCAGCTAAAAGTTCTTCAACCTCGCTCCGGTTCATTTGAAGATGGATACAAGAAATAATACCTTCTTGTTTATAATCACGCATTTGTCCTACGGGGATAAAGACAGGTATGTAAGATTCCTCGCATTCACATTCCGAAGCTAAAAAAATGGCAAGTTTCAAGAGCAACGTACTCTTTCCTACTCCCGGAGTACCTATAAGCGCAACAGGCTTGTCGAGAATATGAGTAATCATTTCCTCGACACCAAATGCAGAACCATCCCGTTTATTGATAACCCTCATTGTCAGGGATATATATTGGGATTCTTCGGAATCAGCAGTATATATTAACTTTTGTCTTAAAAAATCTTCGCATCGTGCTTTTGTGCGCTGAACCGCACGACGGATTTTTTTTGACAGCGCATCTTCCATCCTATACACTCCTTGTCCTTTGCCTTTGTTAAGGCATTAGACGCATAACTAATTGAGTTTGGAGTTGCTTTCCAGTCCTCCAGACAGCGAAATTTCCATGTTATAGATTCTATTTAAGATATCTTCTTCAACGGAAATTTGTCCAGACATTAATCCAATCTGAAGATGATGTTTGGACTTATCGCCCGGAATATATACAGAATTTACATTCTCAACACAGCTCGAATTTCTCACTTCATTAGCGAGTTCGTCTACCTGCCTTTTGAATGTCTCCAATGTTCCAAACATCTCTGGAGATAACGCGATAAAGAGAAAGCCAAGGTCATATTCATCCGATACCGCTTTCCCCATCTTACACCCAATGAAAGCTCCTGTCAAAATCTCAATGGCGAAACACAGGGCATACCCCTTAGCACCTCCAAAAGACATGACCGCATTTGCTTGTTCAGGGTCTTCTGTAAAATGTCCGTTCCTATCATAAAAACAATTTGCAGAGAGGGAACGCTTTTCAAGGATTGCTTGGCGAATTTCTGCCCATACTTTCTTTGAGGTGCTAAAATCAAATAAATATGGGTCATCACATTCAGACGGAAAGGCAAAACAGATGGGGTTAGTGCCAAAAATTGGAGTAGTGCCGCCATACGGAGCAACAGCCGACGGCCCTCCATTATTCATAATGATTGCGATGTAACCACATTCAGCAATCCTTTTGGCAAAAGGTTTTAGTCTTGAGTAGCGGCTGGCGTTTTGTAAAGCAACAATGCTATTGCCATGCTTCTTAGCTAAGTCAACTGCTTTGTTGACGCAGTATAGACCTGCCATATGGCCTAAATCTCTATGCCCATTGACTTGAGCATAATTCCCTATTTCCTTGACCAATTCAAATGGCCCTTCTCGCTTGCTCAAAGCCGCATCTATTAATAAAAACTTCGAGAGACCGTGACTGGAATGTTCGCCCAACTCGGCTTCAATAAAGTCGTTCACCATAAATTCGGCTGAATCACCAGTAATGCCTCGAAGTTTTAAGGCATTGAGCATCCGCATTTTCAAATCTGAAATATTGACATCTACCTTCATTTTTAACTCCGTAGGCTCCGATTTCAAGATATTGATTAGGAGCATATTCGACTGGATTTACACGAACACAGTTCATTATACCATAATCGACTTGTATTTTGCAAGTAGTGATTCAAAAATCAGCAAAATGAATAATTTTTTCGGTAAAATGGTCAATATGAACAATCCAGTATATTTAATTGACATTTGCCCTATATGCACAGATAGCAATTTTCGGTTTTGTGCAATTTTCTGATAACACGCATCAACCGAAAGGCACCTGTAACACGCCTCTCGACATTGGTGTCCGGCTCCATCGTGTCAATAAGCACGTCAATCATTTGAGTCTGCCGTCACAACCGTCCCACTGTCACGTTCG
>CAJOPO010000477.1 GCA_905236315.1 uncultured Treponema sp. | reverse complement strand
TATATTTAAGCGCAGGGCTTCTGACGCTGTACGTATATTATCCAATTCATGTTGCTTTATAATAAACCAGCATATAAGAGGACACTCTGTAAATGGAAATTGATGAAATAAACTTTTGGCTTTTTTCACATATAAACTCTTATACGCATTAAAGACCCAACGAGGATCTACAGTCCATACATTACCATCTTCATGAGGATTTAACAGAAATGAATACTTCCACTTTTTCCAAGTATCCCAACGATCTATATCCCATTCTAACATTTGTATTGCATCTTTAGCAAGATAATCTCTTTTATTATGCTTATCAGAAGAATAGACCAAATGTTCTAAAATTTCTTCCTTTTCCATTTGATAATAAATGCGGAGCCTTAACATCCACATTATATTTTCCATTTTAAAACGTTCACTAAACAAATTTAAAACAGCATTTTTACAAGATGAATTTATTCTTACAACAGATTTCCAAACAGAATCTATATACTGACAATCTAAGCGATAGTCATTTTTCTGTTGTTCTTGTATAGAAGGAATTTTATTGTACCATGAAAGTGACGAATTAGCAGTCATATCTGCAATAGAAGGCCATTTTACGTAATTTATTATATTATATGGTGAAATATCTAAAATAGTAGGCATATCTTTTTCATTAAAACAAAGTGCTGCCCCTAACTCTTTTAAATTATCATAATCATAAAATCTAAGTAAAGAAATTAGTATTTCTGCAGGGGGTGAGTAAGTATTTATCATTTTTTTATATTGATTTATAAACTGAATTTGAGCTTCTTCTTCTAAAGCCTTTGCTAACATAGATTCAGGAATAGCAGGAACTTCCTTTTTAAATAGAAGAGACCATAACTCATGTAAAGAATGTACATTAAACAAAGCATTAGCTTTTTCTCCAATGAAAGAGCAAGCTAACATGCCACTAGCCTTTGCATATACATATGCAGCTGCTGCTGATTTATCCATTGACATTCAAATTACCCTTATGCAAATAAAAATCTTTCAAATAAAGCATTAAAAGATTCTTGATTCTTACTAGAATCAGCAATTTTAGCCTTATATTGCTGCATTATAGCTTCTCTTTCTTTGTCTATATTTTCCTTTGCAGCAGAAGTACGATTTTCTAAATCTTTTGTAATTACAGAATACTTTTCTTTAAAAAGACTCTCAGCTTTGAAACGTGCTTCTGATATTTTTTTATCAGCTTGCGCTTGAGCCTCTAAAAGTAACTGAGAAGCATCTCTTTCAACTTCTATAAGATGCTGTATAATATCAACTTCTTCTGCCATATAAATGCTCCCTTTTTAATACAGTCTGCACCTAAAATTATAATGCAGCATTGTACTTACATAAAAGTTCTTTGACTTCTGATTGAGAATTTTTCTCCATAATTTCTTTTACAAAGGATGGATTTTGTAATACAGAAGCAAGATCTTTTAAAACCGCAAGATGCTGTTCAACTGCAGATGGATTACATAACAGCATAAATACAATATATACGGGTGCCTTATCCAAAGAGTCATATTCTATTCCACTATGACTTATCCCTATAGCCCCCACTACATCATGTGCACTAGCACAATTCCCATGAGGAATCGCAATATTATGCATTATGCCTGTATTCATCTTAGATTCTCTTTCATTTAGAGCATCTAAGGCTTCTTTACGATTTATATTAGGTTGAACGGCGACTATAGCCTCCAACATTTCCTCAAAAAGTTCATCTTTTTCTGTACTTTCTAAATTTAAAATTATACTTTTCTGAGAAAAAATTTGTTCAAGGCTCATATTTGCCTCCTAAAATCTTATTAGACCTATTCAGAACTCTTACTTTCAAAACAGGTACTATAAAATATGATGTTTTAACTCGTGCTATTCTAACAAATATCCTTGAAAAACAAGTTTCAAACTAGTTGTTATCTGTTTGATAACATCGTTATAAAACAGTTTTATTCTTGTTCAGGAACAGTTATAACTTGTTCTCCAGAACTAGTAGAAGGAGAATCATCCTCATCTACCCAAGAATGAACGCTTTCTTCCGATTGGGAAGCAGAACCTTCTATTCTAGCGGCAGTATCGCTAAGACCACTATCTCCAGAAGGAGCCTTATTTAGCAAGGCTAAACTAAAAACAAAAACAAAAAATAAAGCAACTAAAACACCTGTTGTTTTTGTAAGTACACTAGCGGAATGGGAACCAAAAGCAGCAGATTGTGCACCGCCAAAAACTCCTCCCATACCATTACTATCTTCATTCTGAACAAGAACTAACAAAACCAATAAAATACTTACTATAATAAATAAAACAAGTAGTATTGTCCTAACGACACCCATACTCTTCTCCAAATACCAATATTGCTGGTCTTCAATTTTATTTTAATATTTTAATATAATACAGTAATATTTTATTGAAGTCAATCTAAACCCTGCCTAAATTCAAAACTATACCTTGTAAACAATAATAAAATCCACTATACTTTTTTCATAGTTATTGTAATTTTATGAGGTAAATATGTTTGACAGAGTACAATATAAACGCATTGCAAAAAAGCAACTTCAAGGAAGATGGCTCACACCCATTCTTGCCACATTATTTATTTTTGCCATATCAATGATACTTGTAACACCTTCTTACGCATCCCTTTTCAGAAATCTATCTAATATGGAAGATAATTTACAGATTTATGAAAATGGATATTCCTATTCGGTAGTAAATTCTGGAACTAAAAATAATCCTGGTCTTTTTATGCAACTTATTCTGTATTTCATAATGGGAGTTATGACCATAGCATATACGCACCTCTTTATTGTGCTTTCGCATACAACAGAAAAGCTAAGTTTTTCAGTATTTTTAAATGGCTTTTCTTTATGGCTTCAAGGATTTCTAGGATTTTTATGGATGATGCTATGGATAATTCTATGGAGTTTTCTCTTTTTCATTCCAGGAATAGTAAAAGCAATTTCTTATTCACAAATGTTTTTCATTTTAGCAGAACATCCTCAGATTGGTGTCCGTAAAGCTATGCGCATAAGTAAAGTGATGACTCAAGGTTATAAGGGAGATTTATTTGTAATGTTTTTAAGTTTTATAGGTTGGTATATACTATCAGCATTCACTGCAGGACTTTTATATCTATGGCTTGTTCCATATCAGCAAATGTCCTTTACAAATGCCTATCATGCGCTAAAAACAAGGGCCTTAGAAACAGGCAATCTAAAAGAATATGACTTTCAATAGGAAATATAT
>CAJOPO010000476.1 GCA_905236315.1 uncultured Treponema sp. | reverse complement strand
TATATAAGTTTGCGGATTCATTGAACCGCTTCCACCGTTAGCGTCAAACTCCACTGTATATGAGATTTTCGTCCATTGGGCTTTTAGCGTTACATTACCACCACTTGTAGAAGATAGGTTAACTACATTTTCTCCATCAGCATAACTAGTTCCTGTACTGTCATTTTTCCAGCCTGTAAAGGTGTAGCCTGTATATGTTATAAATGTATTTGTATCAAGAGTTTGCTCTTCATCATAAGTAAAACTCTGTATATGAGTACCAGAGCCACCATTTGCATCAAAGGTTACGGTATATGTATTAGCCTTCCAGACTGCGTATAGAATTACATTCTCACTGCCCATAGTGTATGAGGCTTTGTCGCCATATTCTACGGTAGTAGCACTTGCGCTTGTAGCCCAGCCCTGAAAAGTATAGCCTGTACGTGTAAAGGCGTTTGCTGTAAGATTGTCAGTTTCTTTGTATTTTAAGGTCATAGCACTCATCGTGCCTGTTCCGTCGTTAGCATTAAATGTAATACTAAAAGGTACGTCCGTCCACAGTGCCGTAAATGTAGCATCTTCCGAGCCAAAGGTGCTAGGCAGGTCTGGCTCCCAACCCATAAAGTAATAATCTGTACGTACTGGAGTTGTTATACTAAAGGATTCTCCGTAGCGTCCGACTAAGGTATTGTTATCTAGTGTGGTTGATGTTGTGCCACTGTCAAGGTCAAAGGTGTAGGTTATGGTATTGCGGTCATAGTAAATATTTATAATGGTAGATGACGTTATGCTTTCTTGCTCAAAGTCTTGTGCTGTAAAGCCTTCATAAGTGTAAGCAGCCGCTGTTGTTTCATCTCCCACGTTGCCATAAAGTTTTTCTGTTTTATCTAGCGTATAACCATAGGTTGAACCTGTTTTTTCTACATTCTGTAGGTAGTGATTTACTGTGTAAGGCATTTGCCATTCTGCAATAAAGTATGCAGGCTCTGGCGTTACCGTTACTTGTAGTACATAGCCTTGCTCGTCTAGTATGATGTTCTGTGGCACTGTGGTGCTGTTGTTTAGAGGATTTTTGTAATACTTCCAGCCTGTTATTTCATAGCCATTGTTATATTTAGGAAAGTTTGGAAGATAGTTACTGTCAAAGAGGGTAGTTGCGGAACGAGAAGCACTTATAGGCACTAGCAGTTCTATTTTTGTAGTAGAAGAATTGCTTTCTGGGTCAGTTTCAAAAAATGTGTAAGACGCAGAAACGTTTGTGTCTAGTGTTTCTTCTACGTCAAGATTTAAAATATCAGAACAGGAAAGGATTACTGTGCAAATGAGGAAAAAAATAAATATTTTATAGAAAATCTTTTGCATTTTTTAGTCCTAAAATCTTAACCCTAAGCAAATATAGGGATTTAAAAGCCCCATCCTTATAGTCTTATTAAAGACATGAGAGAAACTAACTCCCACTTCCAAAGCAATATGTTCTGCAGGTAGCCAGTACATAGAGGTTCCTACAGTAGCAGAGGGCAATAAAAAAGTTGTTTTTTGTGTTTGCCCTCTATTATTATAGTACGATAAATACTCTACGTATTGATAAAAAAACGCTACCCCACCGCCTAATTTTAAAGAAATATATAGGTTATCCAAAAATATTCTATGCCTATATAATATCGAAAGTTGCATTAAAGCAAGATACAAATCTTCTGTATAAAGAGTAGCGTTCTTACCCATTATAGTACCAATCCCATTTAATTCAAAGCCTAATTTTTGATTTTCTCCGAACCTAAATGGTAACCAAGCCATATTTATATCAAGAGAAGGTAATATAATAGAATCGCTGTGGTCCTTTATTATATTTCCACTGTACGGACTCCATATTATACCCCCGCCTGCAAGAAAATTCAATTCTAAATATTTTTTTTCTTCATTTTTAGGCTCTTCTTTTGGCGGTTCCTTTTTAGGCTCCTCTTTAGGCTCCTCTTTTACCACAGGCTGAACAGGTTCCGCCTCCGCTATAACTTTTGGTTCTTCTTTTATAGGTTCAGGCTCTTCCTCTACAGGTGGTTCTTTAGGTTCTTCTTCCTTTTGTTCTTCTTTTGGAGGAACTATAGCAGAATAATATTCTTCTGGCACTTCATCAATTTGAACCACTTCCATAGGAGGCTCTGCTTCTTGTATTTCTATAACAGCAGATGTTGCGCTAAGCCCGCTGGGATTTGTAATGCGTAGACTATATGTTCCAGGCTCTATTTCATGGAATACCACTTCTTTTGCACTTAAGACTTCAGAGCCTTCCCTATCAAAATCTTTGTCCGCATTTTTAGGGTGTGCTACAACTAAAGCTCCCCTCGTTGCAGAAGAGTCTTTGGTGTTTATAAGTTCTGCAAGGGCTGCTGCCGCTACATCTTCTATATCAAGTTCAAGAACTAAATATGTACTGTTTGCAGGTAGCTTTATAGCACTGGGTAAATTCTTTATCTGTGGCACACTAGCCTTATTTACAATAAAGTGGCTCCATTCACTGCGCGCAGACTCTTGCCCTAAAAAGTCATAGACATATACTCTATATTTATACTTTCCTGCTAAAAGGTGTAATTCATAAAAGTTGTTTTCTGTAGTGTAAAAGTTAGAGTTTTCTGAATCTTCTGCTGCCACTTCTAGCTTATACTGATATGCTCCTTCAGAAGATGACCATTCTATGCGCTGCTTAAAAGTGTTTTCTATTCCCTCTGCATATAGGGGGCATAAAAGAGAAAGCAAGATACAAAAGAAGAGTATACGCTTTTTAGTTGCCATAGAACTTTCCTGTTTCTTTTGTATGCACTGATGTAGGAGTAGTAAACTCTATCTTAAATGCTTGTTCAGAAAGCGGGCTTTTTTGCTCTTCAAAGCCATCTTTTGCATAGCGGTATGCTTCTACTGACCACTTAAAATCTCCTACAGATAGCAAAGATAAATCGCTAAGGCTTGCTTTGTTTTCTTTTACAGTTTGACTGTTTATAACAGTGTAGTCACCGTTTTCTTGCTTTTTATAAAGGGTAAACTTATATTCTGTTGCGCTAGGCACTACATTCCATGTAAAAGATATAACCCTATTATTGCGTAAGTAAGACGGACCCATAACAAAGTCTTTTGAGGGGCTTGTAAGAACAGCCTTTTGCAAAGCCGCTACTTGTTCTATGGTAAAAGACCTTCTTTCGCTATCTATATTAATGCCATCCGTGCTAATGGCTTTTACTTGCCATGTATACACTCCTGGCTCTAAGCGTTCAAATGAGGCTTGGTTTAGCTTACCCTTCCTTGTTTGAAAAACACTTAACGCTCCATTTGCTTGCCTTTTATATAGAATAAACTCATAAGAAAGTGCCTTGTCCGCTCCGTCTTGCCAGCTAAATACAGTAGGTTCTCTAAGAGCCGTTGCTCCTTGAATAATCTGATTGCTACGTGGGTAGAGTAATTCTATATGAGAGATTGTGCGCACAAAGAAAGGAAGTGTTGAAAGCTCTCCCTTACGTAGAGAGTCTTTTTCTTTTGCTACAGCCTGCACCCTACATTCATAGCTACCTGTAGATAAATTAAACTTTGCTTGTGTAGCCGTTTGTTCTGAGAGTTCTTCTATTAAGGTGCCGTCCATATCAAACAAACTTACATTATAATAAGAAGCTCCTTTTACTTCTTGCCAACTAACTGTAAGATTTGCCTCATCTGTAACTATAGTTTGTGCTTCTTTAGGATAGATAAACTTTGCGGGGCTTAATTGTGTAATTACTTTTATTTCCCTAGCAGAAGAAAAATCTTCTATGCTTCCATTCGCTTGCCTAACCCCTACGCGCCAGTAATATTCACCAGAGTTAAGTTCTAGGTTGCTCTCAAAAAGATTATAAGTGTCTTTTTCTAAAAGCACGTTTTCAAAGTCTTTATCGTTTGCCACTTGAATAACGGATTGTGTTGTGGTTTCAATGTAGTCATCAGAGAGTTTCCACATAAATTGAGTGCTAGAAAGTTGATTTTCTTCTATATAAAACTGCTCTGGTGGGTACACTAACTTTGTGCCTGCTGTGTACGGAGAAACCTTTATAACCCTTATGTCTGACACATTATCTGTATCATTTTCATTAGTGGAGTTTCTTGTTACGCGCCAGTAGTAAGTTCCGTCTGGAATGTTTTCTTCTGCAAAGTCCACAATAATCTTTGTGTCTTCTACAGTCTTAGAAAATATTACAGAACTAAAAGATTCATTACGGGCAAGAGCAAAGTTATGAGGGGTAGTTGGTAAGTCTGATTGCCAAATGAATGTAGTTACAAGTTTATCTTTATATGTTAGCTCTGAATCTTGAGCAGGTGCATAGAGTTTGGGCGCACTTAAATCTTTTTTCTGTAGGATAAAGGTATTTATATCGCTTTCTCCATTGTTGCCTGTGTTGTTAATGGAATAATATGGGCTAATTTTCCAGTAGTATTTGCCTTCTTTTAAGTTTTCTACACGAGCAGAAGTGGTCTTTACTTCCCTTTCTTCTATTATGTTAGACATATTAGGATTAGAAGCAATGGTTAGCTTGTAGCCAGAAGCATAATCGTTTCCTGTCCAAGAAAAATCAACTTTTGGGCTTGCACTTCCTCCAGTAGAGCCTTCTTCTAAATAATTTACCACTTCATTATCTATAGGTCCTAGTGCCTTTATTTTCTGAATAGCGGCTACAGTTATTTTCCCTATGGCAGCGTCTTCGGCATAGCCTTCTACAAAGACTTTCCAGTAAATAACGCCCTCTACTGGAGTAGTAAGGTCTAAACTTTGGCTTTTAGAAATTGTGTCGTTAGATAGAGTGTTTTCAAAGTCCTTTGTGCTAGAAGTTTGCACTATTACATTTTTATCATCAAAGTCATTATTTACATTCCACTTTAGTTGCACATTCATAGGCTTTTCTGTAGAATTTAAAAGTCGCAATTCTTTACTAGGGGCTATAACAGTTAGGGGCTTTTTTTGTATGCCACTACCATCTATGCTTACGGACTCTCCTAAAGAAAGACTTGCAGAAGCCCCGCTTTCTGTAGCAATGCTTGCAGAACCATTTTGTAGTTCTATGCTGTTTTTGCCATCTCCCCCTGCTGCGCTCAAACTAGAACCTGCTCCCACATTTACTACAGAGCCATCATCTAATTTTAAGGTAACTTCTTTTCCAGAGGCAGAGGAATCCATTTGTATGCCACCGCCTTCCATAGAAATCTGTAAGCCATTTTTGTTTGAGTACGATATTTGAAGCATTGTGTTTTCATATAAATCTAACACAGTACCGTTATCAAACACTATAGTAGCGTCTGCCATATCTGCTGTTCGCACGGTGTCTCCGTCATATAGGGGGGTGTCTTGAGCAACTCTCTCCCAAACAACACGGTCGTTAAACTTTCTTTGTGCTACATTGTGCTTAAAATGTATAACGGCAATCTTTTCTTTATCGCTCCTTACGGTAGAGTTATTTATGTCTTTATTAAAGAGATAGATAAAATATGCGCTTACAAGTAGGCAAAGTAAGCAAAATAAGTTTTCACGAAGCCGCCACTTTGATTTTATTTTCTTCTGCATCTAAGTTCACCTGCTCAAAATCTGGTTCTGGAATACCTAATAACGAACGCATTTCAGAAAGGGTTTTAGGTCCCTTTGGTCCTACAGCTCTTTCGCAATCTGTATCTAATTCAAAACTAGGGTCTGCTGCCCAAAAGAATTCTTCTATATCAAAGTTTGGCATATTTACAACACCATAAAAGTGCTGCTTACCCTTACCCTTTACTTCAAACTCTACAGGGATTTGCTCTACTACGAGTTCACTCTTTTTGCAGTCTTCTGCTATTGTGTAATTGTTTTCCTTACACTTTATATAGTCATATTTTAAAAGTTCGTAAGTGTCTTCTGTAATAAGAATGTCTGTGCCACAGGGTTTATTAGACGCTTCTGTTCTACTTGCAAAGTTTACAGGGTCACCAATAGAGGTAAATTCCATCTTATCAAAAGAACCCATAAAGCCCACCGTTGCACGCCCTGAATTAAGACCTGCCCCTATGCGAATGTGAGGCTTATACTGTGCTAGAGGTTCATCTTTATGTCTGTTAGTGAACTCTTCTGCGTCTTTATTATACTTCATAAGGGAATAGCGCATAGCAATGCAACTTGTTATAGCACTAAGAGCGTCTGCTTTTACATAGCTATCGTGCATTACCTGCCTACCAATGCGTTCCATATCATCTTCTGGTAGCCTTTCCCATGCTAAGTCATCATTACGCAATGTACCCCAGCAAGCCATTATGGCATCCCCTTCAAACTTATCTACAATGCCACCAGTACGAGTAATGCACGTTACCATGCGGCTCATATAATCGTTTAGAAAGCCAATGATTTCTGCTGCGCTTTGCTCTCCAAATCTGTTTTTAAAGCCATCTGATATAGCGGTAAAACCTCTAATGTCGCTAAAGAATATGGTTATATCTTTTAAGTGAGGCTCAAAGTCTATTTCTTTTTTTATAATAGCACTTGTAACGCCCTTGTTGGTTAGCTTTGTAAAGGTATTTAAGATTTCCCTTTCATTATGAGTAGAGAGCATAAGAACACCAATTTCATTTTTGCCAGTAGTTGTAAGTTCATTAAAGAGCTCTGTATTAAAGTTACCCATATTAATTTCGTTTACAACGCTCGTGAGCTGTTTTAGTGGGCGGCTTAAGGTTCTAGAGAATAGATATATAACTAGTATAGATAGGGAAAGAACTGCAATAGTAATGTAGATGTTGCGTCTTGTGGTAGCCTTTATACCTTCAAGAACTATAGATGTTTTAACAGTGGTAATAACCCCTCCGTTAAAGCTATTAAGCCTTCTGTATGCGCCTATATATTCCTCGCCTTCTTCTATATAAGAAATTTGTGCATTATTATTAACCCCTTGTAGCATAGCAACAACCATAGGATGATAGGCGGCGTTTTCTCCTTGCATCATTAAGCTAAGGTCGCCGTGAATTAATATGTCGCTAGAGCCATTTACAAGGAAGGATTGATTTACACTACCAGAAGAAAAACTTTCTCCCATTCCTTCTGAAGAAAATAAAACACATACTGGTGTAAAATCTTCTGCATTATCACCAATGCCAAAGAATAATGCTAAAAGAGGCGTATTAAAGAAGGGAGAAACGTTTTGTACTTGAACCGTAGTAGGTTGTATTTCTGAAAGTTTTATTCTTTCTTGTTCAAAGTAGGACTTTGCAACGGAAGGACTTAATTCATGCTTAGAAAAGAAAGTTGAATTGTAGAACATTCTATCTTTTTTTAGGTGATAAAGACCTATGATTTCTTTATTATGTGTAAATAAGATATTTTCTGCATTATTTATTTCTGCCTCTGTATCTGCGTCAGAGAGAATATCTACGAACATACCTGTTGCAGATAGAATATTATTCACGCGGTTATCACAGTCGCTTGCGGTCCTAGAGTTTATTGTTAGATTGTTTTCTTCCGCATTTGTCTTAATGTCTTGGGTAACGAATAAAGATACAAGGCCCGTTACTGTTCCTAGTGCAATAATGACTATTATGCTTATAATAACAATAAGGGTTATACCTATAGGGCGTGTAACTTTTGTAGAATTGTTTCCTTGCTGTATCTGCCTATTTTGAATGAACTTATGTCTAGTTTTTATTTTCTTTAGTTCTTTTTCTATTTTTTTGTTTTGCGCTTCTGTTATTACAAAGTCCTCTTCTGTATTTTCAGAAGTGCTTTCGTGTATTTCGTTTTCTAGTTCATCAGGATTTGCTAATTCAAAATTGTACTCGTCTTCAAAATCGTCATTTAGTTCATAGGGAATATCTTTTCTTGCTAATGGAACAAAAACACCGTATTCGAGTACACCTTCTTGTAAAAAATCTTTTGCCACTATTCCCTTCCTAATAAAAGACATTTGAATTGTTTTTTTTTATATCTAATTAATTATAGTATAATATAAAGTTCATATCTACAATTTTATTCAAATTATCGGTATTTGTTTTGTAGAATTTAGAATTTAGACGATAGAAGATAGTGGGTAGTTGATAGTGGTTAGAAAAAAAGGTAGTACCTTCGTGGTGCAAAGGTATAGCCTTTGATGTCTAAATGTACTACCTTCGTACCCTAAAGGTATAACCTTCGTGGTGTAAAGGTAGTACATTTTTTGGTTAGACGATAGAAGGTAGACGGTAGAAAATAGTGGGTAGTGGGTAGTGTATGGAAAGTGAGTTTTTGAAGTAATATAAAGCTGGGGTTCTTAGGAGCCAACTTTTTTAACGTTAAAAAAGTTGCCTAAGCGATGCAGGACAAACTG
>CAJOPO010000475.1 GCA_905236315.1 uncultured Treponema sp. | reverse complement strand
TGTGCCCACGAGCTTGGCGTAAACTTTATAGGCGGTTTCTCTGCTCTCGTTCAAAAAGGAATTACTCCTGCAGACCGCATTTTGATTGATTCAATTCCGGAAGCCCTCGCTTCAACTGATTTTGTTTGTTCATCTGTAAATGTTGGTGTTTCAGGGCCTGGAGTGATACTTGCTGCAGCAAAGGAGTTCAAAGGTCGCCCTATAAATGAACTTGCAGATGGCATAAAGAAAATGGCATTTAAGATAACTCGCATGGGGCAACTTGTGGGTAGTGAAGCGGCTAAACGTTTAGGTGTGGACTTTGGCATTTTGGATTTATCTTTAGCTCCAACGCCAGCTGTTGGGGACAGCGTTGCTCGCATTTTAGAGGAAATAGGTCTTGAAGGAGCAGGTGCTCCAGGTACTACGGCAGCCCTTGCTATGCTAACGGATATGGTAAAAAAAGGTGGCGTTATGGCAAGCACAAATGTGGGTGGTTTAAGCGGTGCTTTTATACCAGTTAGCGAAGACGAAGGCATGATAAACGCTGTAAAGCAACATAGCATTACACTAGAAAAGTTAGAAGCTATGACTTGTGTATGCTCTGTAGGACTTGATATGATAGCTATTCCAGGAGATACTAGCGCAAGCACTATAAGTGGAATTATGGCAGACGAAATGGCTATTGGTATGGTAAATAATAAAACTACAGCAGTGCGTTTAATTCCTTCTCCTGGTAAAAAAGCTGGAGATTGGGTTGAGTTTGGAGGGCTTTTGGGTGGTTGTCCTGTAATGGATGTAAACTCATTTAGTTGTGCAGATTTTATAAATCGCGGTGGAAGGATTCCTGCTCCCATTCATTCATTTAGGAATTAGTTTTTGTTTGAATGTATAAAACTCTCTAGTAATACAGAGTTATTTTATAAAACACAACAATTTTTAATTCCTTATGAAAGATTTTGTTGTAATATAGCAGTTTTATTAAAAGTTACCCCAGAAAATGTTTTTGCTATTGTAGATGATAACAAAGATATTTCTGGGGTATTTTCATATACTAGAGGGGGAAGTCTTCATTGTTGTTTTCCTAGTGTTAATGATAATATAGAAAATCTTTTATTACAGTTTTTTAAGCAAAACAAAATTTCGTGCATAGTAGCAGAAAAATCTTTAATGCAAAATGTTCATAAAGCTTTACGCCTTGCAAAATATTCTATAAAAGAAAAGCGTCATTTTATCTTTATGGAACAAAAGCAAAATAGCATAATTTATACTGAGAAGGCTTTTAACGCTCCCTACAAGATGGGACTTTATAACGCAAATGAACATTCTGAATATGAAAAAGAACTTTTTGATTTGCATTTAGAATATATAAAAGAAGAAGTGCTACCACCGAATAAAACTATTGACCTTTGTGCACAGCGTCTGACCTTCGCAAAAATTCTAAAACACCAAGAAGTGTATTTTTTACTAAACGATAATGTCCCCATAGCAAAGGCACAAACTACGGTTATTAGTGAACACTATGCTTTGCTAGGGGGCATATTTACATTAAAGAAATATAGAAATAAAGGATTTGCAACCTTGCTTGTATCTGCATTAGCAAGGCATTTAAACGCTAAAGATAAAACTTGTGTTCTATATGTATCAGATTCTAATAATAGTGCTATAAAATGTTATAATAGCGCAGGATTTTCTTCTATTGGAGAGTATATAATCGAGTATCTATAAAAGTGCAGCTAGGGCTCTTATTTTGCTTCAAGGTCATCGCGCACAAAATGAGTCCAGACATGTTCTTCCTTTTCTGGCATGCCGTACTTAGCTTTTCCTAATGCAATGCTCTTCATTAAAAATGTCATATTTCTCGCAAGAACACGCATGGTATAAAGGCCCTCTGCATCGAATGCGGCATCGCCTGTTTTCATGCCGTGTATGCTGTTCCAATATTCACTTGAAGCTACTGGCATGCCCGATATGGTAAAATACTTGTTAAGTTCATCGAATGTGGCAGATAGTCCTCCTCTACGTGCCACTACAACAGAAGCACCGACCTTCATCGTCTTGTCAAAGCTAGTGCTGTAAAAGAGTCTGTCTAAAAATGCTATGAGCGTGGCGTTTGCGGACGCATAATACACGGGACTTGCGACAACGAGTCCGTCCGCTGCTTCAAACAAAGGGGCTGCCTTATTGACTGCATCGTCAAACACGCACTTACCCTTTTTTGCGCAAGAGCCACAGGCTATGCAGCCTCTGATGTCTTGATTGCCAATGTTCAAAAGCTCGATTTCCACACCTTCTTTCTCAAAAACCTTCGCCATCTCATTAAGGGCTATAGATGTGTTGCCTCTGAGTCTTGGTGAGCCATTTACCATTAAAACTTTCATTGCTTTCCTCCGTGATTTTTATTATATACAAATTTGTGGAATATTACCAATATTTTGTTTTTATGTTTAGATATGCCTAAAAGGAATGATTCACTTTAACGCTCTCAATCATGCATATATGCGTATTCGGGTACATTAACTATCCTGTAATTTCCTTTTTTGTCTTTTTCTAAATCTGCTATAAAACTTAAAAACCAAATATCATTTCTAATCATTATATGAATTTTTTCTTCGGTTCTCTGAAAATACAGTATGCCAATGTCGTAATTTTCTTCGCTTGAGTAGGCGTTAGGATTGCTAGCATAGGGAGATAGTATGCCGTATACATCTTCCATATTCTCAGTAAAAGGAATTACTTTTCCGTCTTTTATCAGATACCGTGCTTTCACTTTGCCGTACCACTGACCTTTTGTTCTTGGATTTGAATACCACTCCTGCTCAATCACTATAAAATTCTTATCGATTTTGGGAACAGTAAATTTGCCGTTTATTATGTTTTCGACTACATTCAGATGCTTGCTAAGTTTTTCGGTTTTTATATTCTGCGAAAAACAATAGCAAGGCAATAAGAGTAAAAAAATTAAAATCAGTTTTTTCATTCTTCACATTCTCCTTTACAAAAAATCTTCCCACATTATATCACGCAATCCCGCTTTCTGTTTAGTCTGCCACGCTGAACATCACGGAAATTAATTTTCAACGTACACATATAAAAAACAGCTTTCAGTCGCCTCTGCGGATTGAATCTGTCGATTACAAAATCGAGGGCTAGCCCTCTACACGCCACATTCGCACGC
>CAJOPO010000474.1 GCA_905236315.1 uncultured Treponema sp. | reverse complement strand
TGTAAGTCGCGCTATTATAGCGACTTACAACTCGCAGGAACCTCGAAAAACTTTCTGAAAGGGAGTTTTTCGAGGTTCCCTAAATTAACTTTTTACAATACTATTTCATTATATCTTACTTATTACCATAAAACAAGTAAGTTATTCCCAACCAAATGTAGCAGGTGGCTTATTACTAAGGTCGTAGAATATTGCATCCACAAAAGAAAGTTTTGATATTTCCTTTACTACATCTTTTAGCATATCATGAGGTAGTTGTGCAAAACGTGCTGTCATTACGTCTTCTGAACATACAGGGCGCAGCACAATGGAACATCTGTCTTCTTTTGTTGCATAGGGAAGATTTATTGTTAAGTGTTGGAATATTTTATTATATAGGTTATTTTCCTTTAACTTCTGTAGCATTATATTATCAACTTCTCTTGTCTGGTCTAATCTTTCCTTTGTGCAATATGCTTTTTGTAAGTGCATATCTTCCATATTTATTTGATTATTTTGCCATAAAAGTATAACACAGCGGTTTAAATATGAAGTTCCATTTGTTATTGCGCTAGAAGCCGTTTCTAGTTTTCCCCACTTTGATGGTAAATGCCTAAAGCCATCATCTTCTTTTGCAAAGGCAAGAACTGCAGGAAACCTATATGTACGAAAATCCCCTTGCACACCCACAGAACGAACTGGCAATACATATTTTTGTAAGCTAGATGTGCAATTTTTGCAAAACATATCTATATTGATAGAAGAAAGTTCATCTTGCGCCTTTTTATATTCATCTTCATCAGAAGACTTCATAATACCATCTGTACATAGAACGTTTATGCTTAATCCAGGACCTGGAAAAGGGTGCCTCATTACAAGACTATCTTCAAGGCCTAGCTTTTTGCCCAATTTGCGCACTTCATCTTTGTATAAGTCTTTTAGTGGCTCTATGATAAGTCCCTTTTGAATTAATCTTTGAATACCATCAACTCTATTATGATGTGTTTTTATAACCTTAGAGTTCTTAGTACCACCTGATTCAATAATATCAGGATAGAGTGTGCCTTGTGCTAATAGCCAGTTATCTTCTTCTAAGTTAAGTTTTTTTACTACGCTGTCTCTAACGCTAATAAAGTTTTCTCCTACTGCCATACGCTTTTTTTGCGGGTCAGTAAGTCCCTCTACCGCTTTTAAGAAACTGCTAGAAGCATCTTCTGTTATAAAATTAGTAAATCCATGTGCCTTATATGCAGAAGAAACCTGCGCACTTTCGTTTTTACGCATAAAACCATTATCTATATGTAGGCCTAAAACCCTATCTTGCCCTAAGACCTTATTCAATAATGCAAATGCTACAGTGCTATCAACCCCACCGCTTAAAAACAATAAAACATTTTTATCTTTTGCTTGTGTTTTTATACTATTAGTGATGTGCGATAAAACAATGTCTTCATTCCAGTTTCTTTCCATATTGCATATTGAAGAAGCAAAGTTTTCAAAAATCTTATTTCCTTCAGGGGTATCTTTTACTTCACAATGGCATTGTAGAGAAAAACGCTTCTTTTCTAGGTTTTGTAGTGCTGCAAACTTACAGTCTTTTGTACTGCCTATTACTTCAAAATCCTTTGCTATGCTAAGAACTTCATCTTGGTGGCTCATCCAAACTTGTGTGCTAGCACTTATGTCCTTAAATAAAGGGGAGGCTTGACCGATGATTGTTTGCTCTAAGTGTGCAATGCCAAACTCTGCCGTTGAAGCCTTGCCTACGCTTCCTCCGTAATATTGCGCCATAAGTTGATGCCCATAGCATAAGCCTAAAATGGGAATATCAAGGGTAAAAATCTCCTTATTAAACTCAGGAATGTCCTTGTCATATACGCTAGCAGGCCCTCCGCTCAAGATGACCCCTTTAGCATTAGCAAAAATATCTAATGGGGCAGAGGGGAGTGCTATCTCTGAATAAAAGCCTAAAAGTCTAAGTCTTTTTGCTATTAAGTGTGCATACTGACTGCCAAAATCTAATACAATAATTTTAGAGTTTTCCATGATTATGCTTTTACCTCTGTACATGCTCTTATAAACTCACGGAATAGTGGACCTGCTTTATTGGGACGGCTTTTAAACTCTGGGTGGAATTGCCCCCCCACCATCCATGGATGATTGGGTACTTCTACTACTTCCACTAAATTACGTTCGGGATTTATGCCTGCAATCACTAGTCCTGCCTTTTGTAGTTCTTCTTTATACTTGTTATTAAACTCGTAGCGATGGCGGTGCCTTTCCCAAATAGTTTTTGTGCCGTAGGCCTTGTATGTTAGTGTGTCTGGAGCTATTTCACATTCAAACTTACCTAAGCGTAAAGTGCCACCTAATATTTTGCCATTTTGGTCTGGCATTAAATCTATTACAGGATGAGAGGTGTCTTTATTTATCTCTGTAGAATGAGCATCGCTATAGCCTAATACGTTGCGAGCATATTCTATTACAATTATTTGCATACCTAAGCAAATGCCAAAGTATGGCACCTTATGAGTGCGAGCATATTTTGCAGTATTAATCATGCCTTCTATGCCACGCGAACCAAAGCCTCCTGGCACTATTATTCCATCTACAGATTTTAGTCTTTCTTCTGTAACATGGTCATCGGTTAGTGTTTCGCTGTCTACCCAGTCAATTTCTACTTCTGCTTCGTTTGCAATGCCGCCGTGTGTTAAACTTTCTACTACAGAAAGATATGCGTCATGTAGTTCTATATATTTACCCACTAATGCTATCTTTACATGCTTTTTAGGATTTTCAAATATATGAACCATTTCTGCCCATTCTTCAAGATGTGTTTGCGTGTCTTTGAGACCTAAGGCTTTACATACAGCCTTACCCAAACCTTCTTTTTCCATGTTAAGAGGCACTTCATAAATGGATTTTGCGTTTAAGTTTTGTATAACGGCATCTGGTTCCAGATTACAGAATTGCGCTAGGCGTTCGCGGGTATTATCATCAAGAGGAACTTCTGTGCGAAGCATAACAACATTTGGTTGAATACCTAAGGCCTGCAACTCTTTTACTGAATGTTGAGTGGGCTTTGTCTTTAATTCATGGGCTTTTTGCATATATGGAACAAGCGTAAGATGAATATAACAGCAGTTTTCTTCTCCCACCTGATATTTTATCTGCCTTATAGCCTCTATAAACGGCAATGACTCTATATCTCCTACAGTTCCACCAATTTCTGTAATTATAACATCAGCACCTGTTTCTTCCGTAGAGAGCAACATTCTGCGTAATATTTCATCTGTAACATTGGGAATAACTTGTACCGTTCCCCCTTGATACTTACCTTCTCTTTCGTTTTTTAAGACTGTTTCGTATACTCTGCCACTTGTTGTGTTGTTGTTTTGAGAAAGAACTGCGTCAGTAAAACGTTCATAATGACCTAAGTCTAAATCAGTTTCTGCTCCGTCATCAGTAACAAAAACTTCTCCGTGCTGAAAAGGATTCATTGTGCCAGGGTCTATGTTCAAATAGGGGTCAAACTTTTGATTAACAACCTTTAGACCTCTGCTTTTTAAAATTAAGCCAAGTGAAGCTGCTGCAATTCCTTTTCCAAGACCGCTTACTACGCCGCCTGTAATAAAAATGTACTTAGTCATCATAGTCCTCAATTATATAAGATAATTTGTACTGCGTCCATAAAATTTAGCAAAGTAAGTGCTTATCCTTGAGAGTGCCTTCATGCTTACTTTGGGATTCTTTTCTAATATAGAAAAAAATATATATTCAGGTATTTGTATAATTTCTACGCTTGTATGAGCTATAGCATCTCCATAATGAATTTCATCTAGCATACAAGCCTCTTCGCCAAAAAAACTTCCTCTATCTATAAAAGATATGCTGTTTCGGTATTGTATGCACACAGAGCCCTTCACTATATAGTAAACGTTTTTACCACGTTCCCCCTTATGATAAATATATTCACCTTTTTGATAGTGCATAACATAAGTACCCTTTTTTAATAGGGTAGCGGGGCGTATAAAAAGCAATCTTTTTATTGTAGAAGACGGCCTTGTATCATCATAGGCAGGTAATAAATACATCTGGCTAATTATTAGGGTATCAAGGTATTGCGTAACAAATAGAAATTCTGCAAAGAACATAAAAAGAACAAAGAAGAAGAACACTTGCATTAGCAAAACTATGCTGCTACTTAAAACTCCATATACCATATTGTAATTATTCATATTTATAAAGATATGAGTGAACTTTTGCAATAAATAAAATAATCCTGTGCATAGAGCCGCACAAACAAGACACAATTTTAGCGGAGGATGTGTTCTGCTACCCATTTTATAGCATATAGTTACCACTATGAGTGCAAGGGTGTAGGGCAGAAAAGTAATTGTTTGCTTAGAAAGAAAGTTCGTAATTACAGGAAACATTTGAGAAAGTCTATTTAGTACAGGAAGTCCTACAAGGTTTAATGTGCGCAGTGTAATTATTATAAAGATTAACACAGACATTGATATTGTTATAATAGCTTGTAGTGCTAGAATTATAAATTGCTTAATTAGGGGCTGCGGTTTTGCCTCTTGCATAAAGATAAGATTTATCCCTGTTATTATAGAACTAAAAAATCTGCGTGCCATCCATATAATTGCAATACCTATGATAACCTCAAAGTTTGTTATAGAAGTTATTTGTTGAACATTCTTAAAGAGATTTGTCATATTTAATAGAGCTATTAAAGAAGAATCTTCTCCTAAAAGGTCAGAAAGTTGCAAGGGGGATGCATGCAATATACGTATAAGAATGACTAAAATCAGCATTGCAGTGGGAATAAAAGAGAATAAAAAGCCAAAAGCACAAGATGAAGCATGTGCTATTAAGCCGTTGGAATTATAGTTTACAACCGTAAGATATAATGACTGTAAAATTGAAATGGGGGTTACAGTTACAGTCTTTTTATGCATTAGCCTTTTCTTTTGCCCCTTTATCTTTTTCTTCTGCTCTACGAGCCTCTTGTTCTGCGCTTAACCTTTCTTGGAACAACTTTGCTTGTGCATTGTAGTCTGTTCTATCCATAGGTTCCCCATTTATCTGAATGAGCATTTGATTCTGGAGTGTTTCATAGACATAATCTTTTATGACTGCCTTTGTGCTTGTAGGAGTTTCTGGAAGAAATAAAGTTATTACTAGTAGATTACCTTCTTTTTGGTGTACTGCATATACTACAAAACTTATTGTAACCTGTTTTATGCCTAATCTAAAAGTGGCATTTCTTATGACAGATTTCTCTTGTAGAATATTTTGATATTTTACAGGAACCATAAGGGCAGAACCTACAGAACTTATATCAACCATTTTTACTTGATAAAGCATATTATCTACGGTCCATAGAACTGTAGCTGTTTTATCAGAAAGGCAGTTTGCTCTAACGTATTGTCTTCTTCCCTTTGCATTGTGCATAGCAAGTACATCGGCGACGGCGACGGCGACGGCGATATTATCCGTTTTAGTAGAAATAATGCCACCTGCTAATTCTCCAACCTCTTCATTATTCATAAAAAGGGCTTGAACTCCAGTTTCTGTATTATTTGATAAAATACCTACTATAACATCACTTAAAATGGGGTCTTTCTTTAAGGAAAGAATAAAGCAATACCAAGCATATAGAGTTAATTGGCTATCTACATTTATATATACAATGGATTCTGGGTTATGCCTAAGAATATTTTTGGCATTGCGAAAATTTTCTATAATGTATGTTTCATATTCCATATCTCTTAAATGAGCAAGAATCTCTTGTTTCATTTGATATGAGGGATTAAGAATATAAACTTTTTTTCCAAATATATTTTCTGCCATAGGTATTACCCTCTCTCATGTATAATAAATTATAAAAACAGCGGAGTTGTTACAAAAAGTCTGCCTCTTTTAACACTTTCTATCGCTTTACTATCGGCACTTTTTATATAATACTTTAGTTTTACCGCCCGCGTCTAAGTACAGTGAAACTGTACTTAGAC
>CAJOPO010000473.1 GCA_905236315.1 uncultured Treponema sp. | reverse complement strand
TTCTGTTAGTAATACATATATGCCATCATCTTCATTTGAACCATCTCCCAAACGTCCAATATACATTCCAGAGCGGAGTCTTATATGCTCTAAGGCATCTAAATGCTTTATTTGAGATTCATCATATACTTTAGATGATTTCTTTTTAGAAGATTGAGTTTTCGTTTCGTTAGAAACTCTTTCGTTAGAAGCAATATTTGAATCTTCTGTTTGTTTCTTTATTTTTCCACCCATATATCAACCCATTTTCTATTTTAGCCATTAAATAAAATTTAGTCTAGTTAAAATGAAATGAGAGCATACAATGCGAGCATAAAGAAAACGTTATAGGAATTCTTGAGTCGTAGCCCAATGCACGATGTCAAGCATTAGTGGAATTCTAAAGTCGTAGCCCAATGCGCGATGTTAAGCATTAGTGGAATTTTTGAGGTGCAGCCTAAGGCGTAAAATATAATTTCCGAATACGGTATTCTTGTGTAACAAACAGATTTGCTCCTTTTACGGTTAGCACCGTTAGGTGCAAACAAATCCGTTTGTTTTCTTTCTTCCAATTCTTAAGGCACAGCCTAATGTTTTTTTTAGAAAAATTAGTTATGTAAAAGTTTAAATCTGCTTAATGGCCAAAATCTTAAACTTGCTTTACCCTGTATGCGAGAGCGATTTACATATTGAGGTTCCATATTTGTTTTATATGATACAGAATATTCATCCCTAGAAGTTAAGGGTACAAGCTTTCGCTCATAACTATGTCGCATATCAAGCGAATTATAACGATTATCACCCATCATAAAATAGCAGTGTTCAGGTATATAAGAATGAGAGCCATCTGCATTATCAGCAGGGAAAACAGGCATATTTCTTTGGTCCATACGTATAATATAATCAAAGAGTTTTTGCGCCTTTATAAATGAATCCGCTCTAACTTCATCATTACGCATGGCTCCAATGCCAAGCCCCTCAGAAGATAAAATAGCATTACGCAAAACAAGGCGACCAAATACAAGTTTTGCCATAATATTTAAACGGAAACAAGAATCGTCATATAGGTTTCCACCAATAAGGCTCTCTCCCTCTACAGCCCCATTTTCTGAATATAGAGCTAAATCAGACAAATTTGTACTTTCCTTATCTTTTAGTATATTTAAATACCAATCATTCATAAAATGTTCAAACCACTGCTTGCCACCTGCAATGCTAAGAAGACTGTTTGTCATATCATTTACATTAGAAAAAAGATTATAAACATATAAATCATTAGAATTAAATAATGAAGAAACAGAATCTTCTGCTATATCTCCGCCATGAGCTAGAGAAGAAAATTGTTCAGAAAGGCTTTTACATTCTATTGCAGCAGAAAGCAAATCCAAACTACGTCTTTCCTGCTCTATTTCTAAAACAGACTCATATAAAGAATTTTCTTCAGAAATTGCCTCTGAAAGAGTATATGACCACTGACTTGTATTCCTTCCAATATTAATTATATCTGTATTACGAATTTCTGTTATAGGAAGTTTTTCTATTTTTAATTTATTAGTGGTAAGATTATATAAATCACCATTTTCACAAACGTTCCATGCAGCCCAATTCTGTTCTTCGTCTATTTTCTTAAAAGTACCTGTGTCTTCTGAACGAGCATAAAGTGCTCCGTCCATAAGCATAATCTGTTCTCCATGAAGACCAACAATTCTTTTTACTAAGGGGTCTGCTTTTAACTCTCCATTTTCATCAGTATTAGTCTTTACAAATGTAAAGGTGAGCATAAGAATAAACTGAGAAAGAAAAGTTTTTACTTCGCTTTTTCTATCATCTTTATAATGAGGATTTCTAAAAACAACAATATCTCCTCTCTTATAATTTTGTATATAAGGCAAGCCTACTTTACTTAAAGGGAATGTTGGACCTGAAAATAATTTTACAACAGCAACTCTGTCCTTTACTAAAAAGGTGGGAACCATAGATTCAGAAGGAATTGCATATAACTGGAATATAAATATATTTAAAAGGACAAGTGTAAAAACCGCTTGTACTAAGGCATCAATCCATTCAAGAGCTTCTATTCCAGCTCTTTTAAGTCCCTTGTATACTTGCGGAGGATTATTTTTATGCGCCTGTTCCCAATCTTTATTAAGAGTGAAAACTCTCTTTTCATTTAAGTAATACAAAATTATAAAAGAAAAAACTGTAATAAATAGCCACACAAAAACAGATATCATATCTAGGGCATAGGGCATGGCATTTTTTCCTGCACGTTGAATGACAAATGCAGTTATAAAAACAAATGGCTCATACTGAAATAATCTTCGTATACTTCCTAGTTTCGATATTTTTCCTTCAATTAGTAAGACTTTTAGCGACATATATAATAAAAAAACTGTAAAAATACATGATAGTGGGAAAGCAATAATAGAAACATCAAGATTAAAAGAAAGGCTTAAAAAAGAAAATAATATAGCTAGGATAGCATTAATATATAAAAATAACTTTAAGTTTTTCATTTAAGATACCTTAGATGCTAAGAAAATAATGAAACAAGTTTCTTAAAGCATCTCTTATTAAAAATTATAGGGAACCTCGAAAAACTCCCTTTCAGAAAGTTTTTCGAGGTTCCTGCGAGTTGTAAGTCGCTATAATAGCGCGACTTACA
>CAJOPO010000472.1 GCA_905236315.1 uncultured Treponema sp. | reverse complement strand
TGTAAGTCGCGCTATTATAGCGACTTACAACTCGCAGGAACCTCGAAAAACTTTCTGAAAGGGAGTTTTTCGAGGTTCCCTATACTTTATGCTCCACTACCTAATAGTTTATCTAAAACATTGTTTTTCTGTCTCCAGTTTTTATCCACTTTTACACGTAAATCTAATTCCACTCTATAAGGAAAGATTTTTCTACATTCCTTTATGCTTTCTATGCGTATCTCCTTTATAAGAGAGCCTCCACTCCCTATAACAATGCCCTTTTGACTTTCGCGCTCTACGCACAAAGAAGCCCTAACGGCAAGTTTTTTTTTAGAAATCATCTTTATTTCTTCTATATCAATATATATGGCATGAGGAATTTCTTCTTGTAAACGATTTATAGCCTGTTCTCGAATTATCTCTGCAATTCTAAATTCAACTTCTTGGTCTGTATAAAACTCTTCTGGATATAAGTGGGGGGCTTCTGGAGAAAGTGAATATAGAGCTTTCAACACGTCATTTACATTTTGGTCTGCTTTTGCACTCATGTATACAATGCGCTCTTTTGGAAAATCAGGAAATTCCTTTTGAATGAACTCCGTTGCACTTTGCGTGTTTGCATGAACTTCTTCTATTTTATTTACTGCTATAACTAGTTTTTCTTGAATGGGTTTTGCAAGGGCTGCAATCATTTCTTCTTCTTTGCCATGCTCCCTTGTGCTATCTAAAATGTATAGAACAACATCGCTATCTTTTATTTGGTCAGTAGCTATTTTGGTAAGTTTTAAGTTCATCTTTTTTTCGCTAATGTGCAAGCCAGGTGTGTCTATAAAAACTAGCTGCCCATAAGATGTATTGACTATGCCACGTATAGCATTGCGTGTTGTTTGGGGAATGGAAGAAACTATGCTTATTTTTTCTCCGCTTGCTGTGTTTAGAAAAGTTGATTTTCCTACTGAAGGTCGCCCAATTATGCTTACAAGGGCTGTCTTAGGACCTATTTCTGCTTGTTCAATATCCATATTATTTATGATTATATAAAGGAAATGCTTTTTAGTCTATGCAAGTGGTACTTTTGAAAGATAATGTTATTTTAACTAAAATCAGAAAATATTTTTTAATGTAGTTGGCACCTTACAGTTTGTATAATATACTTTTACTCAGAAAATATTAGATATAAGCAAGAAGAAACTGGTAAAGGTCAGAATCTAGGGACATATAGATGTTTTAAGAATGTCTTATGAGGTATATGTGTATGATACGGCAGAATAAAAAGGGCTTGAGTAGATGCATTACAGTGCTGTTGCTTTTTTATATATGCGTAGGCACTGTATATGCAAGAGAAAAAAGATACAGTTATCAGCTAGATGACACTCTGCGAATCTATGACAGGGGAAAGTCTGTCATGGAATGTCCAGAATACCTTGTTCAGCAGTCATCGCTGGCGTTTGTATGGAAGAATGAGAGTGGATACTGCTACTACATAAAGGAAACTCATGAGATGAAGCAGAAGTTAGACTGGGCTTATACGATTTTAGAAATGTATGGTCAGGAAAAGAGAGAAACTAATTTTGTAAATGGAAAATTTTGGTATGGTTGTAGGTCTAATAAAAGTGGTAAGGTTAAGCAGGTTTTTGACGAAAAAAAATGGCCTATGCCTTACTGCCTTGACCAAGTAGATAAAAAACGAAAGGAATAAGAGAGCGAATGCAAGTGACGCACTCTTAAAAGCAGAATGTGAAACCTTGCACAAATCTGTTGCTATAAGTCTAGGACAGTATGAAGACAATGAGGAATTTAAAAAGGCTGTAATCTCTATATCGCGTGATTTACAAAATCTGCCTGTAGAGGAAGTTCAAAAGATTGCAGCTGACATACACCAAAAAGCGCAGTCAAAAAGAGAAGCTGATTTTTCTGCATGGACCGCCTTAGGTCTTGCAGTAATCGCTCTAGGGGTAGGTATTGCCCTTGCCGATAGAAAATAGGCTATACCTTTATAGTGCGAAGGTACTACCTTCGTATCATAAAGGCTGTACCTTTGAGGTGTAAAGGTTATACCTTTGAGGTGTAAAGGTTATACCTTTGAGGTGTAAAGGTTATACCTTTTTTATAGGAGA
>CAJOPO010000471.1 GCA_905236315.1 uncultured Treponema sp. | reverse complement strand
TTTTAATTCCTGGTAATAGCAGGAATTAAAACATCGCATTTTCAAAGTTACCTCTAAAAATTGCAATTTTTAGAGGTTCCCTATAAATTATACATAATTCCTGGACCTTTTATCCAGTGAGTTGGTTTTCTTATATTAGCAGGTGGATACTGCATAAAATTATGATAACCGTGTGCTTCTAAGTATTCTGCATAATGCTCAGGAACCATAATGTCATGACCTAAAACATTTAAATATGTTCCATTTCCAAATAAGGATTTTTTCCATCTACCTTCTAAATTACATAAAGGCGTATTTGATTCATACACTGAATCTGAATGATTATTTTTATAATAGTTCTTACAAATTTTTTCATATAGTTTAAATGTAAATGATAGTGGAATAAACTTGCCTAAAAAGGATAAAGAATGAATAGCAGCTTTTATAAAAGGACGCTGACCTTCGTAATCAGAAAAATTAACTTTAACTCTGTGCCCCATTGCAAGACCATAAAGGGTTTTTATTTTAAAAGCCTGTCTACTATGTTTTTTTGCACTTGAGCTAGTATCATCTAAAATATATATATCCATACACATTTTATTAATAAACTCAGGTCTTAACCTTTCTGTACTCTTTGAAAATACACTGCATTGTAATTCCTCTTTTACATATACAAGTCGTGTCATAAAATCATGAAAAACGTTATTACCTAGTTCATTATATGGCACAAATAAAAAATCTCCAGTTTTCCATTCTGTGTTTGCAACTTGCTTTAGCTTTTCAAAGTCCTCTCTGTATATTGCAACGTCCACGTCATCATCCCATGGAATAAGGTCATGGTGCCTTGCCGCTCCTATAAGGCTTCCCCCCTGCAAAAAATATTTAATTCCATGTTTTTTACATACCCTGTCAAACTCAAAGAGTAAAAGCAACAGTATTCTATGGGCTTCTTTCATATAATCCGCTTCTTCTTTTAGCATTACTGCATATTCATCGCACAAAGCAAATTCGTCTACCGCATATAAAGTTCTAAAATCAATATTTCCTAATTCTTCAAGTTGCTTCTTTATATCTTCACACTTTTTTGCACAGATTATAACAAAAGGCTTTTTACTAGACGCTTCTTTTAGCTTATCTATTCCAAAAATTTTAACGCCCTCTTTTTGTGTGCCGTGTTTGCTCTTATCATTATCTAGTGCATAGCTAGGCTTAAAATAAGCACCATATTCTTTCATATATGCATTAAAATAGTTTCCTGTCCCAAAAAGAACTATATCTTTATCACAGGATTCTGACATTAACGCATATTTTAAAGCTCGTCCCCTTAAATTTATAGTCATATCAGGTAGTGTTTCAAACTCTACACCCCTTTCCGAAAAAAAGTTCTTATCTTCTAAATACTGTAGACCATACTCAGAACCACAAAAACAAACATCATAATGAAACATATTATAGCTTTCTTGCTTGCCTATATTATCCCAATTAACTTCCACAATTTCATCTACACAGCGAAACTGCATTAAAACGTTTTTCCTTTTTTCATAGGAATATGCAGCATTTCTGTCTAAAAGGCGCAATATCAAGTCATCAGAATATAAGCCTACAATGAGTTTATCACATTTTTGCTTACATACAGCTAAAATATTTATAGTTTCTATATTAAGAGAATTTTCAAAAATGCCACTAATATAACCTACTTTTGACATTTTACTGCCTACCTAGTTGCTTTTTTATCATTGAGGAACTTATTCTTTTTGTATATGGCAAAAAAACTAAGTCTGAACCGTTTTCTTGTAAGAAGCGACGCTCTGCCTGCAATTCTTTTTCATGGTCATCACCACAAAATTGTACATCAAAGTGATAGAGGTTCCATGCTAATTGTGGAGAATGATTATGAAAATCCACAAGCACAACTTCATCTACATAGCGTATAGCCCTTACAATTTCCATACGGTCATCTTGGCTTATAGCAGGCTTTTTAGCCTTATAAAATTCCGTTAACTCATCAGAATCAATTCCAACAATTAAATAATCACAATGCTCTTTGCACCTGCGCAAAATATTTAAATGCCCAACGTGAAAAAGGTCATATACACCACAGATATAGCCTGTTTTATAATGCCTTATCGTATTTAAATCATCAGCCATATCTACTCTCCACCTAATAACTTTAATCTATTATTGCGTAACTGTTCATCTTGCATAGTATCAGGCAAAAATTGATGATATGGATTTTCTTGTTTTGATAGCTCTATATCTAGGTCCAAAAAATACCTATCCATAGAGTCTAATATTCCATATCGATTTTGCATTTCTACTCTAGGAATAACTTCTTCTATCATAGTTTGACCATACATCATATTAAAACTGCGCCATAAAATATATTTTGCAGGTTTATTAGCTCTTATTAACTCCTGGTCAAAGAACAATATATCATCGTTTACCCAAAAACTATTTATAGTTACCATTTCAAGATATGCATCTTTTAGAATTGGTCCTAAGTCCTCTCCGTCCTCAGTTGTAATATGCACATCGGCAAAGTCTGAAGATTTTAAAATATACGCCCAAAGTTTATCAATAATAAAAAAGATTCTTTCTCTATTCTGCTTTGCTCTTGCCAATTTTGTTATATATAACTGAACCGTATCAACTTTAACAAAATCCATCCATATAGAGTAATCTCTTACCTTCATGGGTAATATAGGTATGCCTCTAGCAGCTATTTTATCTACTAAATTACACAAATATTTAGCATATTCTAGAGAATCTTTATATAAACCTTTTTTTTCTACAGTACCATTATTATGAATGATGGTAGCAAAAGCCTTTGCATGAGAGCGATAACCTGATATCGTAGCAGATTGTATATCAGATAAAAAAGAATTTACATCAGATGCTTCTATTATAAAATGATTAGAAAGTTCCGTATATACATTATTTGCAACTGCATCTATAAAAAGATTGCGGTCCCATGCTATCATTGTAGAAGTTTCTGAATGAAAAAGCATAAACCTCTCTATAAAATTTGTTCTAGGTTTACCTTCATCTGTATAAATAGCTGTTGTAGCTACATAATCTGCTAAAGGATAATAAAATTTCCAAGCTTTAAACTCAGATTGCTCTAAAATATGTATAAGAGAGGCTTTATTAAAGCCATGCCCTAAATACTTATTTGGATAATTTGCAATGCTATCAAAGGGAATGCCTGAGTGAGATTCTTTTTGTCCTGCTAAATATTGTATTCCGTATTGATTTTCTACTTCAAAAAGTAGTATGCCATTAGGGTTCAATAATTCTTTTAGGGAGTTTAAACATTCAACAGGATTTTGTACTCCTTCAAGAGTCTTAAAAAATATAATATAATCGAATTTTTGCTCAAACTCTATATCTTCAAAAGCTGCAGCATATACTTTTAGATTATCACGATTTTTATAACGGCTACAAATAAGATTACACCTAAAAAATGAGTTCTCTGTAACACTAACATTTTTACAATTATCACATAAAGCACCTGTTAAGGCACCATATTCTGCATTTATTTCTAAAACGCTAGAATCCTTTTTAAAAGGATACCAACGCAAAGCAGAAGTACGATAATCGCTAAAGTTATATTTTACAAAATATCGATTATCATCTTTTATTAATTCACTATAGTCTTCATAACCATCATTTTTATATATATAATACGAAATTATTTTTTCTTCTTCTGCTAAAGGTTTTTCTTCCGTTTGTTTGTAAAACTTTGTGTCTAATATAGCCATAATATAAAATATTCCTCACTTTATTAAATTGGCTATAGATAGAATTTGAGTAAAACCTAAACCTTCTAATTTATTGGAAATAGCATCAAATTCCATAAACGGAGTAACAATAACAGCGTCAACTTTATTTACAACTTCTTTTGCACAGTTATAATTTAGTATAGGGATTTCAAAAAGAGTTTCTTTTTTAGGCGAGCTATCTATCCAACAAAGTATTTTTATTTCACTCTGTTCTAATTCTTTATATAAAATGCTACCATGTTTTCCAGCACCGTATATAGCAATAGTATTGATATTTTTGCTTTTTAAACGCTCGGCAACAAAACCACCATATATTTTAAATTCAAGATAGGTTCTTGCAAATATATAATTATTTTGTTTTATAAGAATAGTATGTTGCTGCTCCTCTATAGTATGTTGCTGCTCCTCTATTATAACATTATTTATAATTGTTGTAAAGTCCTTTTTTTGCCATAATACATCTATTGCATCTGCACAATTTAACTCTACATTATTTACAAAATCCATATAACTATTTTTACTAACTTCTGCTCTCTGGTATTTTTTTATGCAGTATAAAGCCCCTTGCTGTAAAAGCCCCTTTTTCTTTAATAAATTATAATTATTCTTCCAAAAGTCCTTTTCCATGCCTATAAGGTTTCTTCTAGCACCATAGGTATGGAAAGAAAGAACTTCATCAATCTTAGCAAGAGAAATATCACTTTCTTCTTCTAACGGAATACTCTCAAAAGCAAAGAACAAGGTTCTCTTTAAAACAACTGCACTTTTTGCAGATAAATACAAAAGAAATGGAGAAGCAGAATCTTGTAAAATGCTATTTGCATTAAAAACTTCGTCACTAACACTAATTCTTTGCTTATATGAATTTATAATAAAATCAGGAGAATTCTGTTGCTCTATAACTTCTTGAACCCTTTTTAGCCTATCATTACACCATGTGTCGCCTGGATATAAAAAAGCAATATAGTCCCCAGTAGAATGCTTTACGCCAATTTCAAACAACTCTTGTTCAGATATAGATTGCTTTATAGAAATATATTTCGTATTCTCCTTAAGATAATTTTCTATAAATGTATGATTTTCTTGGGTAAAAGATGGATCTATTATTATTACTTCTTTGGGAGTCAACTCTTGGGCATAAATACTCTCTAAAGATTGCCTTAGCTCATACTTGTAATTTGAAGGAGCTATTAGTATTACAGAAAAATTTATCATATAAATTAAGCCTACTTTGAGTGAATTAATCGCTATTTTGCTAGTTAGACTAATATATTTATACGTAAAAATCAATATAGGGAACCTCGAAAAACTCCCTTTCAGAAAGTTTTTCGAGGTTCCTGCGAGTTGTAAGTCGCTATAATAGCGCGACTTACA
>CAJOPO010000470.1 GCA_905236315.1 uncultured Treponema sp. | reverse complement strand
TGTAAGTCGCGCTATTATAGCGACTTACAACTCGCAGGAACCTCGAAAAACTTTCTGAAAGGGAGTTTTTCGAGGTTCCCTTATATAGTCACATATATTATGAATACAATAAAGGGGAATATTGATAAGCCAATCATCTAGTCTAAAGTCTGCAAGAGAAGTTCGCACTGAAAATCTATTTTGCCATTTTTGATGAAATGCCTTTAAACTTTTTGCTTGAAGATTTTCAGCGGCCTTTACCTCTATAGGAATAATCTGATTTTCTACTTGAGTTAGAAAATCTATTTCTCCAGAAGAATTTGGAGCTGAATAGTAGAAGAGATTTAACTGAGATGAAGAAATAAGTTGCTGCAAAACAAATTGTTCTGTAATAGCTCCTTTAAATTCAACAAAAAAAGCATTTTCATCAAGAATTGTTTTTATATCCATTCCACCTAAAGCTCCAAGTAAGCCTATATCATTCATGTAAATTTTAAAAGAATCTAGGTCTTCATAAGCTTTTAGTGGATAAAATGGTTTTGAAACACTATGAACAAGGTGAATAAGACCACAATCAGAAAGCCACTGAATAGCAAGTGCAAAATCTTTTGCACGAGCACCTTTTTTTATTTGCCCATATATAAATTTCCTATTTTCTTTAGAAAGTTGAGCAGGTAAAGAATTCCATATAAGGTTCAATCTAACAGTAAGCTCTGGCAAAGCATATTTTGAAAAATCCTGTTTATAAACTTCAAGAAGAGTGTTTTGAATTTCTCTAGTTTGCTTCCAATCAGATGTGTCTATAAAATTTTGAACAGCTTGAGGCATTCCACCCACATAAAAATATTCTTTCATACGCTGAATATAATGACTTTTTAATGCGCAAATCAGCTTCCAATCACCATCTTGTAAAACAGAAACAAGTTCTTTTGTTTCTGTAGCCATTAAGAACTCTAAAAAAGAAAGCGGATATAAGCTAAGTAGATTAACTTTTCCAACAGGAAAGTTCGTACCCTTATGGAGAGCTACTCCCATTTGACTTCCTGCGGCAATTATTGCATATTCGGGAGCTTCTTCACAAAAGTATTTCAGGCTAGAAAGCGCACGTGGCACTTCTTGAACTTCATCAAAAATAATTAGTGTGTCTTTTGGAGTTATAGAAATGCCTGTTTCTGCACTAAGCAAAAGGATAATTCGGTGTATATCAAAATCACCTTCAAAAACAGCTTTCATTGCAGAATTATTATCAAAATTAATATAAGCAGTATTTTTAAAATAACGCTTACCAAATTCTTTCATTGTCCAAGTTTTGCCAACCTGCCTAGCTCCTTGCAAAATGAGGGGCTTTCTAGAAGGAGAGTTTTTCCATTGTTCAAGTTTAGAAAAAATTATTCGCTCCATAGTTTACAATGATACATTTTTAAGGCGCACTTTTCAAGTAAAGTATACATTTTTAAGGCGGACTTTTTACAGTAAAACAACACTTTTAAGGCGCACTTTTATCATAATGAAAAACTTATAAAGGCGAATATAAAAAACCGATAAGATGAATGGCAGATTTTGCATAATATTGGGCAGCCCCTACTATACAATGATACCATGAAGCAAAACTCAAATATTTACAATTTACCCATTTTTGGAGATATGAATCATATAGAAATTAATTCTATATTAGAAATATGCTCTGCACGTACCGTAGAATATAAAAAAGGAGAATATATATTTAATGCAGAAAGTACAATCTCAGACTTGGGCATTGTGTTAAAAGGGCGTATTCAAATAGAAAATAATGACTTTTGGGGAAACCGCACCATTATAGATAGTGTAGAAGAAGGAAATGTTTTTGCAGAAACCTATGCCATAACGCAAAGCCCCCTTATGATAGATGTTTGCGCTGTAGAAGAAAGTTCAATCCTTTTTTTATCACTAAAACCGCTTTTTGTACATGACATTCAAAAATTACAAAAAGCGAACACTGATTCACTCCTTATTACAAGATTTGCAATGCATATCCTAAAAATATCTGCACAAAAAAATCTACATCTATCTATGAAAATATTTAATATAAGTTCAAAAACAATACGAGGCAGGCTCATTTCTTATCTGTCCCAATGTGCTGCACAAAATAAAAGCAATAAATTTTCCATTTCCTTTAACAGGCAAGAACTTGCAGATTACTTATGCGTAGACAGAAGCGCACTATCTGCTGAACTTAGCAAAATGAAAAGCGAAGGTCTTTTAGATGTGTGGAAAAATAATTTTAGCCTAAGTTTGCCATAGTACCTGTTTGGTCTAAGGCTCTTATTTTTGTTTTTATAGCAGTATATTGAACTAAAAATTTCTCTGGTATAGTATAATTTTCTAGCTCTGCAATAATGCTTTCTGCCGTGCTAAAGTTAAATGCCCCAATTACTTCCCTTAAAGCAGAAAGTGCATCATCAAACTGTTCTTTAGTTAATATAGGCTTTTGCACATTTTTTTCTGCAAGTGGCTTCTTAAAAGCAGAAGCTATCTTTGAGCCAAGAATACGGTAGTCATATAACAAATCAGGAAGTTTTTTAGAAAGTTCTTCTTTTACACTATCATTACCACTTAAAAATAGATTCCCCTGCTGTTCAAGAAAAGCTGCTTGTTCAGAAAGACTTTGAGAGCCTATAAGGCGGGCATTGCTCTTTAGGGCATGAACCTTCACTACAGCATTTTTTATATCGCCACTATTCCAATATTTTTCTATTTCTGAAGATTTGTCTTGCACGCTTTCTGCAAATAGCTTTAATGTTTCAAGATACGTATTACTATCACCGCAATGAGTAAGTCCTTTTTGTATATCTATTTCATTTATTGCTTCTATCTTCTTTAATAAAGAATCATCAATATTGTTTTGTTTTTTTGCTACCTCTGGTTGAATATTTGTATTTATAGTAGATAAAGACCAGCCTTTGTCATATCCTTTCCAAATATTTTGATTTAGCTCAAGACATTTTTCATTCATTAAATAATCTTTATCTTCATCTATCATCTTAAGCATTACTTTTGCAATATCTGGGTCAAACTGACTGCCACTACAGCGTTCAATTTCAGCCCTTACTACAGACTGCTCCTTTGGTTTAGAATACGTCCTAGTAGATGTCATAGCATCATAGCAATCCGCTATGCAGATAATACGAGCAGCTTCGGGAATGTCATTGCCTTTTAAGCCATCAGGATAGCCCCTACCATCGTAGCGTTCATGATGAGAGCGTGCTCCATAAGACAACTCTGGCATTTCAGAAATGGTACACAAAATATTATAGCCAATTTCTGTATGCTTTTTTATTTTGGCAAATTCATCATCTGTTAAACGTGTAGTCTTATTTATTATTTCTTCACTTACACCTATTTTGCCCACATCATGTAGCAAGCCCATCTGATAGATTTTTTCTTGCTCATCATAGCTTTTACCCATACGGCGTGCTATTTCTGCAGAATACGATGCTACCCTTCTTGAATGTCCATTCGTATAGCGGTCTTTTGCATCTACCGCCTTTGCTAAGGCTAACATCATTTCTTTAGTTAAGTTTTCTGCCCTGTTAGTCTGTCGTTTTACTTCGTTATTAAGATTTGTCTGCAAGCGGTATAAATCTATTATGCGTCTTGTTCTCTGTAAGAGTATTTCTGGTACAAAAGGCTTTTTTACAAAATCAGAAGCCCCACTTCTAAAGCCCCTTATTTCTGTTTCTTGATTATCATCACCTGTAAGGAATATGACAGGGATTTGGTGTGAAGTCCTGCTTTCTTTTAATTTTTGCAAAACTTCAAAACCATCCATCCCGCCTCCTAAGTTTATATCAAGGAGAACTACGTCTATTTTATTCTCCTCCACTTTATTTATGGCATCAAGTCCATTTCCAGAGCGCAATATACTGTAATTTTCACTTAGTATTTTACAGGCAGCCTTGCATATAAGGTCATCATCATCAACAATAAGTACAGTTGGTTTTGAATCAAAAAAATCTGATGATACATCTTGCATTGTTTACCCCTAAAATTGAACTATTCCCTATAGCTTAAAGCGTTCTACCCTCTGTCCTAAGTTTGCAATAATATCGCCGTTTTGTAAGGAAGCCTCTTTTATATTTTGCACGGTAGAATTGATTTCCTGCCCATTAGAAACAACATCGCTTATAGTCATACCAAATTCTTCCGTTTGCTCTGCAAGCATATTCATATCTTTTACAATTTCATCGCTACTAGAAAGCATAAGTTTAGAACCATTTTTTACACTTACGGTAATACCTGTAATCTCTTGCACTGCTTCTAGCACTTGACCACTGCTTTCCGCTTGTTCATCCATTGCAGACTTAATAATACTTTCCTTATTACGCACTTCATTTGTTAAATTATAAATGGTATTAAATTGAGCCTGCACCTGCAAGGTTGCGCTTGTTATAGCGTGTATGCTTTCCTGCAAAGCCGTTAAACTCTGAGTTATCATCTTACCTTGCTTATCAGAATCTTCTGCAAGTTTTCTAATTTCCCCAGCAACTACAGAAAAACCTCTACCAGCTTCCCCTGCATGAGAGGCTTCTATTGCAGCGTTCATAGAAAGAAGGTTTGTCTGACTTGCTAGATTTTGAATAACATTACTTGCGTCTAAAAGCGTTGCAGACTCTTTTAATATCTTATCAGAAGCAGAAACTGCGTCAGCAATCTTTTTGCGACCGTCAGAAGCTGCATTAGAAAGATTACCTACTACAGTGGCATTTTGTGAAAGTATGTTCGTTACAGAGCGTATGTTTTCTACCATTTGGGCTATACTATTAGAAGATTTATCTACAGCGTCTGACTGGCGTTCTATGTCTGTATTTAACTTTCCAATCGCCTGACTTATATCCTCTGTTTTTACATTTACCTTCTCAATGCCTTCTGCTTCTTTTGTAATGCCGTCTAAAAGCAAATCTGTAATATCCGTGATTTTTGAAATTATAGAAGAAGTTTGTTCAGTCTGCACTTTTACACGGCTTGCAGCCTGCCCTGAAGAAACCGTTGTTTCTTTTATGCCTCCAATAAGTGTCTTTGTCTGCTCTACAAAGTCGTTTAGAGCAGTTGCAATAATACCAAAACCATCGCGTGTAGAAACCTTACAATGTTCAATGGAAGCGTAATCACCCTTTGCCGCAAGAACTACAGCATCACGCAAGCGGAACACGCGCCTTCTAAAGCCACTGAATTGATAATGAGTAGTAAATAACGCGGCTGCTGTAAGTATTATAAAATTAGGTAGTAAGTGTGTTAAAAGGAAGTGAGTTGAGCCATTTATAGCTTCACCCTTATAGCCTAAAATAATTCCAGAGATAACCCCTAGTATTCCCCAGTAATTAAAAGAGGCTAACATAATGCCTCGTCTACGGATATTAGAAGCACAATATTCTTCTTTTAATGGAATAAACTCTATCCAGCGTTCAAACTCTTGCGTAAAGATAACATCTGCAAGGCAGGCAAAAATACCTGAGGTTCCAAAAGCAACTAAAGCGATTGCAAAAGGATTAAAAGAAACTTCCCCTTTGCCATGCACGTATATTTGAATTATGGGCAATATTACAAATACGGCTACTACTTCCATAGGAACGGTTGCTTGCTGTAGTTTTTTTGCATAAGAAGCACTTTCTGCATAAGTGTTCTCTGTGCCATCATAATTAAGGATTTTTTTCATGAAAAAAAAGTAAATGCAGCCTAGCACTATATATTTTATGGCAAACAATAAAATGGAAGGCACAGAAAGTAATATGCCACCAACGTCCGCTGAAGAAATAATTCCGTTTGCTAATGCAATAAACCAAAATAAAATATCACCTATAACGTATATTAAATAGAATAATGCCGTTAATTTTCCTGGAACTTGTTTATCTGCAGGTATAGTAGTCATTTTTTTGCTCCCGTAGATTTAGGAAAAAAAACTGATGTATCGCTTTCTTTATATTAATCAGTTTCTCCTTAGATTTTATTTGTTATTTCCTAATTATAATAGGATATATTAATTATATTGAAAAATCCAGTATTTTTTTTATAAGTTACCATAATAATGGGTAATAATTGCTTTTAATAACAAAAAATTTTATTGCATAATTAAAAAAAACAGATTGATACTATTTTATGGGAACCTCGAAAAACTCCCTTTCAGAAAGTTTTTCGAGGTTCCTGCGAGTTGCAAGTCGCTATAATAGCGCGCCTTACAAC
>CAJOPO010000469.1 GCA_905236315.1 uncultured Treponema sp. | reverse complement strand
TGTAAGTCGCGCTATTATAGCGACTTACAACTCGCAGGAACCTCGAAAAACTTTCTGAAAGGGAGTTTTTCGAGGTTCCCTTTATAGAATACGGAAATCAGTTTTTTAACGTACATATACAGAAAAACAGCTTCCAGTCGCCTCTGTCGTGGTCAAAAGGTATAGCCTTAGCACCATAAAGGTACTACCTTCGTACCCTAAAGGTATAGGCTTTATGAGCAAAAGGTAGAGCACTTTTTAAGTTTTTGCATAATGTAGTAATACTACACTTACAAATATAAAAAATATTACAGGTAGCCAGGGACCTAAAAAAGCAGGTAAAACTCCAAATTTTGCCATAAGCATTGTGAGCATCTGAAAAACATAATATACCACAACAGCACTTATGCTTAAAGCAAGGCTTATTAGTAAAACATTTTTTCTAGTTTTTCCGCTCAATCCTATAGCAAGGAATACAACAATAAATACAATAAATGGAAAAGCAAACTTTTTGTGATATAGAGAACGAGCTTCATCACTTGGCAAGCCCGACCTTTGTAAATATGCTATGTATTCCCTAGCCTCTTTTGTGTTTACTTCTTCTACAGAAATTGTATTATTTCTAAATGTTTCTGGTAATTCCGTTATCCTATCAAGTAAGGAACTATCTGGTTCTTGAACTTTTATGCCATCTGGCGTTTTTAGATAGCAAATAGGATTAGATAAAACCCATTTTTCATCTTTCCAAGTAGCACTTTCTGCATAAATAATGGCAATAAAATTCTTTTTTTCATTATCTGGGGCTTCTTTCTCATTTGTTCTAAAAATGACATAAAAATTAAACAAGCGTTTTAATTCATTATCAAAATAGTCAGCCTTATAAATAATAGAACCTTCTTCTGCCATTATGACAATATTGTCATTATTTAATGATTGCTGCCTATGCAAAACTTTTCTTTGTAATTCAGTTTTTTGTGCATAAGTTTTTACTACAACATTATCCTCAAAGGAAAAAAGTGCAAAACTAAAAAGCATACCAATAACTAAAAGTGGAAAAGTAAAACGTAACAAAGAAATGCCTGCAACAAAAACAGATATTAATTCATTTCGTGCATATAAATCGCTTAACGTATATGCGGTAGCAAAAAGAACAGCTATAGGAACAGAGTACCACAGAGCCTTTGGCACATACAAAAAAAGTATATATAGTATAGTTCTTGCAGGGACAGAACGAGAGATATAATTCCATAAATTAATAAATAAATCTGTAAGGCAAAGAGCGAGTATAAAAAAAAGCAGAGACAATAAAAATGAAGCAAAAAATTTTTTATAAAGATAAATAACTAGTTTCATTTAGTTTTAAGCTTTAAATATAAAAGTATGCCTAAAAGACCAATTACAAAATTAGGTGTCCACATCATCCAAAAACCGTTTAGCCCACTTCTTAAACCAAAAATCTGCCCCATTATAGTGCAAGCCCAATATAATACAGAAATTATAACACCAAAAATGAGACCTAAAGTCTGCCCATCTTTTGTACCTAATATGAGGGAAAGTGGTAATGCTAAAATAGCAAAAAAAATAGAAGCAAAGGGTATAGAAAACTTTTTATTTAGTTCTAAGTTATAGCTATTTATAACAGCCTTAGATGAAGGTGATTTTATGCGTAAGTTCTTTATTTTTTTATATAAGTCATAGGAAGTCATTTCTCTAGGAGCAGTACCGCCTTCTACATTTAATATAGAAGATTCAAAGACATTTAATGTAAGCAACTGGGAACTTAAAAAATCAAAATTATCAACTTGTTTTCTATTTATAATAAAAACGAGTGCATCAGACATATTTAACTGCATAAGCACTCCCTCTTGCATGGATTTTTGTATTGAACTTTCTGAAGCACAAATTATGCGCTGAGTATCGTCTGATTGTGCATCTATAACAACTAAATCACTTACAGTTTCATTATCAACCTCGCCTATAACAAGCGTTGAACCATTTAGATATTTTATGGATTGACTTTCTAGCTCTATAGCAGGATTAGATTGTATTATCTGTCTAAATAGCCTATTATATTTTATAGTTCCTAAAGGCAAAAAATAATCATTCATAATAAAACTAAATAAAGATATAAGTATGCCCATTCCTAAAACAGGCTTTAATACTATAGAATATTTTTGCCCGCCTGCACGTAATATCATTATCTCATTATCTGTTACCATTCGTCCTAAACTCATGAGAAATCCTAATAAGGTAGCAAAGGGAGAAGATTGTGCGGCTAAGGCAGGAAGACAGTACCATATAAGGCGAAGTACAGAAAAAACATCTACATGTTTTTGCAAAACTCGTTCTGCTAAGAGTAATATCTGATTTACAAAAAAAATAACAAAAAGGAATAAAAAACTAATACAAAAATACAAGAGAAGTTCATGAGCTATATAGCGTTCTAATACATGACTTCTCATGCGTAAAGAGAAAACTGCGTTTTTATTTTTTTTAAACATTTATTCCTGTACTTCCAAAACCACCTTCCCCACGAACTGTAGAAGATAAAGTTTCTGCATTGATGAAGTTCGCTTTGTTTACAGAAGACACAACAATCTGAGCTATGCGGTCTCCATTATGAATGGTAAAATCCTGCTTTGAATGATTAATAAGCAAAACCTTTAGTTCACCTCTATAGTCACTATCTATAGTGCCAGGAGTATTTAATACAGTAACGCCATTTTTTAGGGCAAGCCCACTACGAGGTCTTACCTGTATTTCATATCCTTCAGGAATCTCAAAAAAAAGACCTGTAGGAACGAGAGCATATTCAGATGCTTTTATAATAATATCATTTTCTATATAAGCACAGACATCTGCTCCAGCAGCCCCAGCGGTTTTATATGTAGGCACTATGGCATTATTTTTTGCGATACACTTTATATCTATTTTATTCATATACCAACCTCTCTTAATTCACTTGCAAAACTCATCTTAACTTTTACAAATCTCTTTTTTATCTTTTAACGAAAGTTTTTTTCCATATATAATAAATGTTTTTTCTGATTGAATGAATACTTCATCTATAAGTTTTTTTACATCTTGTATGGTAACAGAACGAATTGACGAAAGGATATTATCCTGTGTTTCTAAGGGGAAGCCCAATAAAATATTTTTTTGAATCTGCTTCACACGATATTCTGCATCTTCACTAAAAATTATTTCTTCTCCACAAAGATGGTCTTTTGCTGCTATAAGTTCTTCTTCTAAAGGTCCTTTTTCTAATAAGGTTGCAACCTCTTCTCTAAGCATTTTTGAAGTTATTACAACTTTATCTTTATCACAACTAGCATAAGCACACCAAAAAGCTGTATTTTCATAAAGTGTAAAAAAACTATATACATTATAGCATAAGCCATTTTTCTCTCTTAAAGTTTCAAAGAGGCGGCTACTCATTGTATCCCCTGCAAGTGCATTAAAAACAAGCAAGGCATAATAGGAGTTATATGTTAAAGGAATTTTTATTGGATATAGGACGAAGATTTGTTCTTGATTAAATGTAGATGGTAAAAAAAAATTCCCTTTTTGCCAAAACACTGTA
>CAJOPO010000468.1 GCA_905236315.1 uncultured Treponema sp. | reverse complement strand
TGTAAGTCGCGCTATTATAGCGACTTGCAACTCGCAGGAACCTCGAAAAACTTTCTGAAAGGGAGTTTTTCGAGGTTCCCTATATTCATTTTCCTTTAAAAAAGTCATCTATACTTCTTACTAAGGCTTCTGGCTCCATAGTTTTTAGTAAATACTTTTCTGGCTTTGCGGCAAGAACTTTTAATACGGTTTCTTTGTCATCTTTGGCGGTAAGGAATATAATAGGAATGTTTGCCGTGCGAGGTTCTCCCTTTATCATTTCAAAAACTTGTAAACCAGAGGCTACAGGCATTTCGTAATCTAATAAAATTAAATCAACATGTTTTTGCGATAGACAAGATATAGCATTTACTCCTGAGTTTGCTAAATATACGTCATATTTTTTAGAAAGCCATGTATTCATGGTTCTTAGCATTATTTCTTCGTCATCTACTACAAGGATACTTTTTCTATGGTTTACAGAACCATCTTCTGAATGGAAAAATAGGGTATTTAGGCGAGCTAAAACATCTTTCATATTTACAGGACGAATAAACCATTCTGTAACAAGTGTTTTGGGAATAACTTCAAATGCTACATCTAGCTCTATTTGACTTCCTATTAAATATAAAGGATGCTCTGAACCTTCTTCTGTTATTAATTTTTTTAAATATTTTAAGGTTCCATTAAAACTGTTTATATCTCCTTCCAAATAAACCATAAATATATCTGGAAGCTCTTCTTGCAGCAACTGTATTTCTACTATATCAGGTTCTGCTGTTCGTGTTTCAAAACCACCATCATTTAGATTTTTTAACATAGCTTTTACTAAAAAACCTTGATTTGCTGTTACAAAAAGAATTTTTTTGTGCATATAAAATCCTCATATTTTATTAAAATTTATAGTGTGGTTTTGTAGGCACCACTAGTATTTCTTTAGATTATAACGCTAAAAAACAAATTTGTAAAAGTCTTTAGGTTGGTATTTTTCTTAAAATATCTAGTACATGTGAACTAGCACCTAAAAGTTCTTGTCTTTCACATATTTTTAGATGGTATTCTAAAAAAGAATCAAACTCTTCGCTATCTAAAGCATTTAATTCTTTTCTCATATAATCAGCCGCTCCGTCTGAAGCTATAATTTTTTCCCTATGCAAACCAGAGAGTTTATTAAGCAAATCTATATCTTCTAATCTAAAATAAGTAAAAAGTTCACTTTCAGAACTTATTGTATGAAAATCATCTGTAATAGTGCCTTTGTTTAATACTTCTTTTATATGTTTTTGTTTAAAGCAGTATGTAATAATACTGTATTCATTCATTATATAAGAAGCCATAATAATCCCATTAGGACGTGTTACCCTTTTTGCTTCTTCAAAGGCTTTTAGCATATCTTTTTGGTTGTGTAAGTGATATAGGGGACCAAAAAGTAGGGTTAAATCAAATGAATTATCTTGCAAAAAATGTAAATCTCGTGCATCTCCTGGCCAACAATTTACTAAAGAATGTTTGCTTTCTAGAACTTTTAAATTGTGCGGAACAAGTTCCACCGCTGTAACTGAATATCCTTCATTTGCAAGGGGAATTGCATACCTGCCCGTTCCTGCTCCTATATCTAATATAGAAGCTTTATTTTGTGGTAAAAAGTCATGTATATATTTCATATTCGTGCTGAATTCTACAAGTCCATGCCTTGTAGTTAAGCGGTGGTCTTCATTAAATGAATTATAGTATTTCTCCAAAATTGTCATAAAATTATAATATAAGTGCTTTGGATATTTGACAAGTTATAAATTAGCGTGATAGAATACTACAATATTACTGCTACAATTATGTTTCTGTATGCATCAAAGAGGAGTTCTTTTTTATGGAAAATTCCACAAATACTACAATATCTATTCCAGAAATGCCTTCTAAATTTTATCTTTTATACTGGCTTATGTACTTGGTTCCTATACCATTTACTTTAATATTTTGCATGTATAATAAGATGTTTAATTTTTTTGAAATGATATCAATACATACTCAATGGTATGTGGTGCTCTATGCTGTTGTATTTTTTACAGGTGTAGGATTATATGTAAAATTAAAAATAAAAACTCTCAGTGAATTTGATGGTAAAGAAGAATCTATAGATTCAATCAATCAAAAGGCAAATAGTTTTGGAGCTGGTAACATTGGTTTGCTCATAGTAAACACTATATTGTATTCACTTCTTTTAAATCTTTCAGCTCATGCGCATAAGTTGGAATCTTTTGACTCCGCACCATTTTTTATGATATTTATAGGTTCAGTATTTTTATTTAGCCTATTTTTATATATACCATGGCTAGAAACTTATGAAGATTGGCAAAAGTTTATTCCTTTTAATCAGAATAATCTTTCTTTTACTCTAATGGGAAGAAATGGACTTGTAGCAGGATTTTCTGCTGTTGGAATGTTTGCTATAGCACTATCTCCTATATTAATGCGTGCTAATGAGGGCATACCTCTTGTTCAGTTGTTTACGACTAAACTTTTACCTGTTGTAATAGCTGGTATAATTATAGATGTTATAGATTTTTTAATGATTACACGTGGTATTATGAGACGTGTAGGATTTATATCTGATTTTAGTGGTAGTTTGGCAAAGGGAGATTATACAGTAGACAATCTTCCTGTTGTAAGTCGTGATGAATTTGGTCTTTTAGTAAACCACTTGAATAATTTTTATATGCAGACACGTAGTATATTGGAAAGTTTCCATGACAATGTAGATACTTCTAATAAAATGGCTGCAGAATTAAATTCTAGTATGACGCAGACAGCGGCAAGCGTAAATCAAATTGTTCAAAATATAAATTTGATAAAAGATGAAATGGGTACGCAGGCAAATGATGTAGAAAATGCTACAAATGCTGCTAATGAAATTTTAGGAAATATAGAGTCACTTAATAATCATGTTACTCAGCAATCTGCTGGGGTAGAGGAAAGTTCTGCTGCTGTACGCCAAATGGTAGCAAATATCCAAAGCGTAACAAATATATTGGAGAAAAATGCTCTTGCAGTAACACAACTTTCTCAGGCTTCTGATGTAGGTCAGAGTCGTGTTGACGAGGCTGTTCACCTTACAGAGAGAATTGTTCAAGAATCTGCAGGGCTTATGGACGCTTCTACTATAATTCAAAATATTGCTGAGCAGACAAACTTACTTGCTATGAATGCCGCTATAGAAGCCGCTCATGCAGGTGAAGCGGGTAAAGGTTTTGCTGTTGTTGCAGATGAAATCCGTAAACTTGCAGAACAGAGTAATACACAAGGTAAAAATATTACAGGCAGTTTGCAGGGATTGGGAGATGTTATTAGGGGTGTTGCAGATAGTACAAAACAGTTGCAGGCTCAGTTCTCTTCTATATTTACTATGACGCAGACTGTAAAACAACAAGAGCAAGTTATAATGAATGCAATGAAGGAACAAAGTCAGGACAGTACCCAAGTTTTGGAAGCTATGCAAAGCATTGATGAGTCAACTTTAAATGTAAAATCTAGTGCAGAAGAAATGCTTTCTGGTGGTAAGCAGGTTGTAAAAGAGATGGAATCTCTTATGCATACAACTTTAGTTATTAATGGTACTGTAAATCAAATGGCAAATGGAACTGATGAAATACTTTCTTCTGTAAAAGAAGTAAATACTGCTTCTACTCGCAATTCCGAAACTGTAGAAGAGCTTGCTAAAGAAGTAAAACGATTTAAGTTAAAGAAGAAGGCATAGAAATGACTATCTTTCAAAGTGTATTGCTTGGGGCATTACAGGGGGTAGCAGAATTTCTGCCTATTTCTTCTTCTGGGCATTTGAGGCTTTTACAAAGTTTTATGGGCTTGCAAGATGTTCCTTTATTGTTTGATGTTTTGCTTCATTTAGCGACTCTTTTAGTTGTATGTATATTTTTTAGAAAGCGTATATGGGAGCTACTATGTGCATTTTTTAGATTTTTACTTCGTAAAAAAGCTCCTGAACTTGTAGGCTTATCAGAGAAAGAGGCGCAGGATATAGAAAGTGCGCGAAGAAGGTATATTTTAGGTATTATTATTGTTACTTTTATTACAGGAATAATAGGTGTTATAACAAAAAAAGTTATTCCAGAGTTACCATTACAGTTTATATGTGCAGGTTTTTTAATTACCGCTTGTCTTCTTATTCTTTCTGCAATTATTAGTCGCAATTCTGGTAATAATAGCACATATAATACTTCTGATTCTACAATTCCTAAGATTTGGCAATCAGTAGTAATTGGTCTTATGCAAGGAATTGGAACCTTACCAGGTGTGTCGAGAAGTGGTTCTACAATAGCAGGTGCCTTGTTTTGTGGTGTAGAGAGAAAAATGGCTGGAGAATTTTCTTTTATAGTTTCTATTCCTGCTATATTGGGGGCATTTATACTAGAACTAAAAGATTTAGACCAAATGACTTCTACAATAAGTTTTTCTGCTGTTGTAGCAGGTCTTATTTCTGCTTTTATTGCAGGTTATGGTGCATTAACCTTGTTGATGAAGATTATTAAAAAAGGTCATTTAGAATGGTTTGCCCTCTATCTTATACCTGTAGGAATTGCAGGTTTGTTTTTCTTAAAGTAAGACGTTGGTTATTAGAAAATATATATGCTATTCAAGGGGCTAAAGCCCCTTTTATTTTATATTGATGGGAGCCTCTAAAAACTTCAGTTTTTAGAGG
>CAJOPO010000467.1 GCA_905236315.1 uncultured Treponema sp. | reverse complement strand
TGTAAGTCGCTATAATAGCGCGACTTACAACATCGCATTTTCAAAGTTGCCTCTAAAAACTGAAGTTTTTAGAGGCTCCCTAAAATGAACGACATCCTTTAATTTGCATTTTTATCCTTATTAACAAACTTTGTATAATTAGATAAAAATAATAGTTCTATATCCCCAATGGGTCCATTGCGTTGCTTTGCTACAATGATTTTTCTATCTTGAACAGGATTATATTCTTCTCCTTCTGTTTGTCTTGTTTTTACACCATGAATAAACATAACAACATCAGCATCCTGCTCTATGGAACCAGAACCCCTAAGTTGTGCTAAATTTGGCTCTTCTCCCTCTGCTGTACGAGCAACTTGACACAAAACAACAATAGGAATTTCAAGTTCACGTGCGAGACTTTTTAGAGACTTTGATATAGCTGATTGCTGTTCATAAACAGGTGCCGAATCATTTTCGCTTGTAATTAAACCTATATAATCTATAAAGATTATTTCGACCTTTTGATTCACACGCATTCTTCGTGCCATAGCACGTAAATCTAAGAGTTTCATATTAGGGGTATCAACTATATATAATGGAGCGTCATAACATTTTCCTGCAGCATTTTGCAACTCCTTAAAATCAGATAGTTTTAGCATACCATTTCTAAGTTTAGTACCAGGAATTTGCGCTACTTGAGATAATAAGCGTTGTGTAATCTGGTCAGCCGCCATTTCAAGACTGAAAAAACCACAAGGAATTCTTCTGTCAATCGCAATATGCTCCATCATAGATAAAGCAAAAGCTGTTTTACCCATAGAAGGTCGGGCACCAACTATAATCATTTCACTTTTTTGAAATCCATCAGTCATATTATCAAGGTCTTTAAAGCCTGTTGAAATTCCAGAATAATCACTCCCCTTTCTTTTGTAATTATTATCAATTATTTCTATAGCTTTCTGAACAACGTCTTTCATGGCGTAAACTTGTGTAGTTTGATTTAAATCTGCAAGTTTGAATATTTTTTGTTCAGCTTCTTCTAATATAGAACGACTTTCTTTTGTTTCATTAAAACTATCTGCCTTTATTTCTGCAGAAATTTGTATTAAATTACGTCTTGTAGATTGATCCATTACAATTCTTGCATAGTAATCTATATTAGCACTTGTAGGAACTGTATCTGTAAGTGAAGACACATAAGACAGTCCACCAGCAGCTTCCAATTTACCAGCCTTTGTTAAATCGTCTATAAGAGTAAGCATATCACCCTTTGTCCCTATTATGGACAAATGCTTTAAGGAATCAAAAATAACTTGGTTTCGCTGGTCATAAAATTTATCTGCAGAAAGGAAAGCAACAATTTCATTAGCGGCACTCCAATCTAAAAGCATAGCACCTAAAGTAGCTTTTTCCGCCTCTGTATTATGTGGTGGAATTTTATCTTTTAAGTCCACTATAAACTCCTATAGAAAATCACATGAAAGTCTAATATTTAAAACAAAACGACCCATAGACTAAACTCTAGCCTATGGGTTTTAACTAAAAAAGGAAGTTTCCAAAACATTATGTGTTATTTTAGAAGTACCCCAAAATAGAAAAGTATTTACTGCTCTTCAGTGTTTGATTTAGCTTCTTCATTAGAAGCCTTTTTTGAAGATTTTTCAGATTTATCTGATGATTTCTCATCTTTCTTAGCTTTATCTGCCTTTGGAGTTTCTTTCTTTTCTTCTTGTGCTTTAACTACAAGTTTTGCTTCAGCAACAGTAGCTTCATAAAGTTTAACCTTTATAGTATAGTTACCTGTATTCTTTATAGTTAAGCCAGGAATTTCAATGCGTTTGCGTTCAATTTCGTATCCATTTTTTGAATAGAAGTCAGATATAGTCTGACTAGTAACAGCACCATATAGTTTTCCGTTTGAACCAGCTGGCATAATCAATTCCACTGTAAGAGATTCCAATTTCTCTTTAAGAGAACGACTTTCCTGTCTTTTTTGCTCTTTTCTAGCTTCTATCTCTGCCTTGCGACCTTCAAAAAACGCTACAGTTTCTGGAGTATAAGGAACAGCAAAACCATGTGGAAATAAATAGTTACGTGCATAACCATTAGCAACATTCTTTACATCACCTAATTCACCAAGGTGTTTCACATCTTCATTTAAAATAACCTTCATAACAAGCTCCTAAAAATTCTATACTGCCGTATGACAAGGAGTATGCTGACGGCAGTTAAAAATAAATTCTGATAATATCCTTATGAAAAACTAATCAGCTACATAAGGCAAAAGACAAATAGCACGAGCACGCTTTATGGCAACAGCCAATTCTTTTTGATGCTTTGCACAAGTACCAGTTATGCGACGTGGAAGTATTTTACCTCTTTCTGTAGTAAAGCGACGTAATCCGTCTGCATCTTTGTAATCAATTTTTGCTTTATTAGCACAGAAGCGACAAACCTTCTTCTTAAAAAAAGTCTTTCCCTTTGCACCACGAGAAGCTCTACTCTCGTCTTCACGTCCCTGGTCCTGTAGCTGTTCGTTATTTATATCTTCAACTTTCATTTCAGAATCTTTTACTTCGTCTGACATATATTTCTCCTACTAAAATAATTTTGCAGTGTTAACTAGAATGGAATATCCTCTGAGAAATTATCCATATCTCCACCAAAAGAACCTTCTGGTTCTGCACTCTGTCTTGGCACATAAGAAGATGCAGAATTAGAAGAAGAACCATAACTACCCTGATTATAGCTACTTCCTCCGTCTGAACGGCTACCACCTAGCAATTCAATGTTATTTGCAACAATATACACCTTGCTAAACTTTTGACCGTCTTTTTCCCATCTATCTTGTCTTAATGCACCTTGCACTGCAATTTGTTTGCCTTTTAAGAGATAT
>CAJOPO010000466.1 GCA_905236315.1 uncultured Treponema sp. | reverse complement strand
TGTAAGTCGCTATAATAGCGCGACTTACAACATCGCATTTTCAAAGTTGCCTCTAAAAACTGAAGTTTTTAGAGGCTCCCTAGAAAAAAAACTGTAGGACTTTTAGATTTATGTTACTTTTCAAATGCTTTTTATAACTTGAAAATAAAAAATCAAGTAAAAATAAAAAGAACAGCATAAATCAATTTAATATCACTTCAAAAACTGATTTATGTGATTTTTTACTTATTTATTTTCTATTTATAAAAATATGATTAACTGCCGATATTAAGAAAAACTAATAGTGATGTTATAAACGATATGCTGAAATAGCATACTTTTACTAACACAACTTGTAATTTTACAGGCTCTAATTTTTAAGGGGAATCTTAAATGAAAAAAATACGGACATTTACAACATTCGTGCTTACTCTTTCTTTAAGTTTATTTAATAATGTGTTTTTGTCCGCGGCAAATTCTTCTGCATCTAAAGATATTTTAGAGCAGGGGGTAAATGCCTACCGCATGAGAGATTGGAATAGTGCAACAATTTTTTTGCGCCGTGCTATAGAAAATGATGAATATTCTACAGCGGATAACTGGTATCTTTTGGTAATGAGCCAAATGTATGGAGGAGACTATACATCTGTAATAAAAGATAGTAATTCTTTTAATAAACTGTTTCCTGAAAGTAGTCTAAATCCATATATTCAGTATCAAAAGGGTAGGGCATTACATTTTTTAGGCTATAATGATAACGCAGTGCTTACTTTAAGTGATTTTTGCCGTCAAAATCCAGAAAGCCCTGTTTATGGAAGTGCATTATTTTGGATAGGTGAATGTTTCTTTGAAGACTTTAATTATGAAACTGCAAAGGCTCTTTATGAATCTGTAATTTATGAGTATCCTGAATCTTCTAGTGTGCAAGAAGCAAAGTTTAGACTTGAAATTATTGCTCAAAACGAGAGAGAAGAAAAACTTCTTTATCTTTTAAAGATGGCAGGTGAAGAATATTTAAGTGCGAAAGAGCATTATGAACGTCAATTAAGAATTTATCGTACAGAAGACCTAGAGGGACTTAGAAAACAGTTAAATGCATCAAATGAGCGTATAAAAGAGTTAGAACGAATTGCAGCCGCTAATGCAGCAAGTGCAGCTCAGGCTGCAAGTGCTGCAAATACCTCTAGCAATAGTAAATCAAGTGCGACAAGTAATACTTCAGAAGACGATAGTGCTGTTATACCCATTATTGATGGGGAAAACATAACAGAGATTTATAATGAACAAGATGAACTAGAATCTTTAAGAATAAAGGCAGATTTACTTCAGCATATGCTAGATGACAAGACTGGGGGAATGTAAAAATGAAAAAATCTTCTATATATAGGGGTATATTTTTAGCTTGTACTTTAGTTCTTTTTGCTTCGTGTAAATCTTCTAAAAAAGAAGAAACTCCTGTAAAACAATTAGTAGACCCTTATACAGGTTGGATATATGTTTCTGAACCTCATATTTCTGTTATGAATGGAGGGGTAAGAATAGAGCTAGACGGAGATAATGGTACTTTTGCTTTATATTCAGTAAATAAAGCGGGAAAGTCAAATCCTGTGCTTGCAACCTATGATTTAAAGAAATCTTCTTTTTTCTCTGTTATGATAGATAATGCAGAATATCGTTTGCAAAATAATTATAGGGTTGTTCCAGAATCAAGAAGAACTCCTTATGGTGCTCAAATGGCTTATTCTGTTGCTGGAGTTGCAGAGATTGTTATAGATTTTAGTTTTATGCCATCTGTAAAATCTTCTGATTTTGTGGATATGCTTAGAGTAACCGTGTATACAATTAATACAGGTATTGAAACTCATACCTTTGTCTTAAAGGGATTATTTGATACTATTCTTGGTGAAAATACTGGCATACATTTTTCTAGCGCAGCAGAAAAAGAAATAAATACTGGGCGACAATACGAAACAATGGCAAGGGATAAATGGATTTCTTCTAGTGATGGTTCAACCTCTGTTCAGTTTATATTATCTGGACAAGGAGTTACTGTCCCTCAGTACGTTACCCTAGCTAATAAAGAGCAGACCATGCAAAGTTGGATTCCTGTAGTTGTACCTAATCAAGGATTTCATTCTATACATTCATATAATAATTCAGCTTTGGCAATTAATTATAAAAGTTGCATTTTGGATTCTTTAAAATCTGATGTTTGTACATTTTTTATAGCCTTTGCCTCTGATGAAGAAGTGCCCAATGGAGAAGATTTTTTAGCTTCACTAGAGGAAGGAAAAATATCTTTACCAATATATAGCACAGATGATGAAGGAAATATAGAAGTTCCCTTGCTACCCGAATACGAAGGTGATAGTCAAACACAAGCTGATATTTTATATGCTCAACAACTTGTAAATAAAATTAAAAATATGGATAATGTAGAAAAAGAAGAATTTGAAAAGCTAAATAAAGAACTTGATGAGATTATGAAGCGTTTACAACAGGAAAAATAACATGGCAAGAAGTGTTCTTCAGACAGCACGTATTCTTATGAGGCGGCGTAAGTTTGGTTACGCCATTACATTGCTTGAATCTAATATGCGTAATTATCAAGGAAGTTCCGAATTTTATTTAGCATTGGGAACTTCCTGTTTATATATAGGCGATGAAGGAAATGCTTGGAAATATTACAATATGGCGCGTAGTATTACGATTACTAATTCTGAGCTTTTATTAGGACAAGCAGCCATATTTTTGCGACATGGGGAAACCTCTAAAGCTTTACAATATTATTTGGATATATTAAATATTGACCCAGGTAATGAAACTGCAAGCAAGGCATTGGAGTTTATTCGCGTAAATGGAAACAATTATGATGCTATATGTCGCCTTAAAGACAATGGCAAAATAGAGCAGTTTTATCCTCCTTTAGGAATGAATCCTGATATAATACGCAATGCTGTATTGGTGGGACTTCTTTGTGGTTCTATAATTTCTGCTTGTATAGTCTTTTGGCCACGTCAGAATGTAAATTGGAATGGAAAAAGAGCGGATTTTACAAAGTTTAAGCCTAACTTTGAAGAACGTTCCAATCCAATAGGAGAAAATTCTGGTGGCGATATTGTAATATTTTTAATGGATAGTAAATCTATCTTAAAGAGCTATGAAAATATAGACCAGTATTTTCAAGAGGGAAGAGAAAACTCTGCTCAAGTAGAAATTAATCGTGTGCGTTACAGTAATGCGTCTGATAGCTTAAAAGAAAAAGCTAAAATGATGCAAGACTTTTTTCAGGGAATTGGTTTTGATAATCTAAATGAACATAAAGAAGAAAGGTATTCCTATGCTGATGTAGACAGTATGGAAGGGCTTAGAAAAAAATTATATGAAAATTGTTATGTAGCCTGGGATGGTAGAATCTCTAATCCTGTAGAATATACAGATGGTTCTTTGCAGTTTGAACTTTTAGTAGGGTATCAAGACGGAAAACATGTAGAAGGAAGTGTTCCTGTATATTGTTCTTCTTCTGTGCGTAAAACTATGGATATTTCTAAACCTGTTAGAATCTTGGGAAAATTAAAAGTAGATGATACAGGAAAAATATCACTAACTGCTACAAGTTATTGGCAAAGTATTAATGGAGATTTGCCACCCTTTCCAGATTAATTAAGGGAGCCTCTAAAAACTTCAGTTTTTAGAGGCAACTTTGAAAATGCGATGTTGTAAGTCGCGCTATTATAGCGACTTGCAAC
>CAJOPO010000465.1 GCA_905236315.1 uncultured Treponema sp. | reverse complement strand
TGTAAGTCGCTATAATAGCGCGACTTACAACATCGCATTTTCAAAGTTGCCTCTAAAAACTGAAGTTTTTAGAGGCTCCCTTAATAACTTGATAAGGTTTATGAAATACAAGAAGTTTATTTTCTTTTTTATTTTATTATTTGCTTTAGTTACTCAACTTTTTGCATATAAAACAGACGATAGCTCGCGTCATGAAGGAAGAATACATATAAGTTGCAATGCATCTATGTCTAGTGTGTATTTAAATGGTGTATATATGGGAACTACGCCCATTACCTTTAGTGCTCCACAGGGATTTTGCAATCTGCGTATTTCTAAAACTCATTATAATTCAAAAGACCTTTTTATTGAAGTTTTAGAGGGGCAGGAAACATCATTATATGTGGAACTAGAAAAAATTACAGGTTATATTTCTTATGATGTAAATCCAAGTTCAGCTACTGTTATGTGCGATGGAGTTCCTATGCGTAATGACTATTATGAAGTAGATGAGGGGGAGCACATAATAACTGCAAAGCAATTTGGTTATATAGAAGCAAGTAAATATGTTCGTGTTAATAGATACCAAACAACTGATGTATCTTTGTCTTTAAAAGAAGCAGATTTTAAAATTACAGCAATAAAAGCCTCTCAAAAAGAATTTAATCCCGTTGCACGAGGAAAGTTAGGGAAAATAGAGATTTCTTTTTCTGTAACATCTCCAGAGCGTGGAGTTTTTACCATAACAAATGAATATGGAGATTTATTCTATTCAAAAAATTATAATTTCTCTACTTGGGATTATAAGGCTACATGGGACGGAAAAGATATGATTGATGGGGAAGTAGCCCCCGATGGTCTTTATAAGGCCACTCTTACAGTTGGTTCCCTTTCTTTGTCGTGCGATTTTTATGTAAACTCATCAATAACTTCTCCTATGTTATTTATAACACAGCAAGGAATGGGGCTAGGTCCCTTGCCTAGTGCCCTCACTTATCCTAAATGGACTTTCCTTGTTGATGTAAAAACTGGCATGAAATTTAAAGCTCCACCAATAAATTTTTATGCTATGCCCTTGTCAGCAGGTATTTCTTGGTGGTTTACAAATCACAGCGAATTTGCTGTTAATATAAAAGGTTTAATTGGAAGCGATAAGTCAGGTTGTTTTTTTACTTGTATATATAAATATAGTAATGCTATAAAAATTACAGAAGATAAGTTTTTTTGTTATGGTTTTAGCTTGCGAGTGGGAGCCTATAATGGAAATATAGTGTACGAACCTTACGGCGCGGATATGGGAACAGGACCTGGTTTTTGTGGCATTTTAGGATTAAGTACAAGAGATATAAATATAATGTTCAGTTCTACCTACATACATAGTGCTTGGAAGGATTTTGGTAATGATGAAGATATTGTAGAAGACCTTACTACTTCTACATGGAAGAATGGAATTATATTCCAAAAGAACTGGAAAAATGCGATGGCTGGAACCTATGCTGCTTTTTATAGCACTTATGGTTCAATATATGGAGAAAGTATTAATTCAATTTTTAGAGCATTGGATATTGGAATGCAGGGGGCATTTTACTTAGGCAATAGTTCTATGGTTTTAGGCTTTGATATGGGGGCAATATGTTATCCAGCGAGCAATGCTTATCCCTATACACATATAACGATGCAATTTATATTCTAAATATGGATTACTTGAAATTAGTCAATTTTATTATAGAATCTATAAATCTCCTTTTTATAATTTTTGTACTTTTCTTTGAAAGAAAAGAGTCTACAAGAAGGTTTGTTTGGCTTTTAATATTGTTATTTTTGCCAGGAATAGGCTTTATATTTTATATACTTTTTAGTGGACATTTTTTTACGGGGACTAGACGAATGAAACAAGTTCACCAGACATCAACTTCTTTAGCTGGTGAACTATGCAGTACACAAAAAGATATATTAAAAAATAATCTAAATCTATTTATAAAAGGTAATCTAAAAACTTTTTATCCTCTTATATCAATGAATCTTGAAGCAGGATGTAGCCCCATTGCTTCTACAGAGAGTACGCAAATATATACAAATGGAATGGAGTTTTTTGACTCTTTGTGTGAACATTTACAAAATGCCAAAAAATCTATCTTTATGGAATATTTTATCTTTCATGAGGATAAAATAGGAAAGCGCATAATGGATATATTATGTGCAAAGGCAAAAGAAGGCGTTGTTGTAAAACTTATATATGATGATTTTGGTTCTA
>CAJOPO010000464.1 GCA_905236315.1 uncultured Treponema sp. | reverse complement strand
GGGGGGCAGCAGCAAAGGGTGGCATTAGGAAGAGCACTAGTCTTAAAGCCTAATATTCTTTTAATGGACGAGCCGCTTTCTGGCTTAGACGCAAAACTTCGTATGCAAGTAAGGGAGGAACTAAAAGAGATTCAAAGTAATTTAGGCATTACTACAGTTTATGTAACACATGACCAAGAAGAAGCTCTTTCTCTTTCTGATAAAATTGCAGTTCTTGACCACGGAGTTTTGCAACAGGAAGGAAAGCCAGAAGATATTTATTATCATCCTGTAAATAGATTTACTGCTGACTTTGTGGGTAGGGCAAATTTTATAAAACAAGGAGACAAACTCCTTATGGTGCGCCCTGAATGGATTTCTTTATCCGAAAAAAAAGAAAGAAGCAGCACAGATAGCAGTCTATGCGGTAGTGTTATTGCAAGCGATTTTTTGGGAAGCGTAATTCGTTATAAGATAAAGACAGATGGCACAAATATTATATATGCCGATGTTGCAAATATAACGGCAACAGGAGAAAGCGCAAAATTTGCAAAAGGAGCGGAGGTTTATATTAATATACTACAAAGCTCCCTGCTTGATTAATAATAGCAATTATAAAATAACTTTTTTTCTAAAATGAAAGTAATATCCTATAAGAATGGAAGCGGTAATTAGCCAACTTAAAGGATAGCAGGTAAGCAAGGTATTGAATGTAGGATTAGAAGCAAAGGCTGTAAACACCCAAATGATACGGGTAACACAAATTCCGCCTGCAGCAATCGCAGCGGGAGCTAGAGAGTTACCGTAACCGCGCATTGTGCCAGAGAATATTTCCATAAGGGCATTTAATATTTGAAAGGGAGTTATAAATAAAATGCGAGTATGCCCATAAGCTATAACGGCGGGGTCTTCATTAAACAGTCCTAAGATTGAAGAAGAGAATATTACAATAATAACAGACATTACTATTGTAAAAGCGAGGTCCATAAACAAGGCATACTTTGTAACTAAACGGCAGCGGTCTAACTTTCTTGCACCAAAATTTTGTCCTATAAAAGTAGTGCAGGCTTGCCCAAAGGCATTAAGTACAAAATAAGAAAATATTTCTACGTTAAATGCAGCAGAGGAAGCTGCCATTATATCAGGGCCTAAACTGTTTATGGCACTCTGAACGATTATGTTAGAAAAGGAGAATACCATGCTTTGCACGCCAGCGGGCACTCCTATTCGTAAAATTTCTTTAAGCAAAAAGCCATCTATTTTTAATAAGCGTAATTCTATCTTTATAACGCCATCAAAGCGCAAGAGCAGTATAAACATTACACTAGCACTCATTAGGTTAGAAAGGACTGTGGCAATGGCAACTCCTGCCGCGTTCAGCTTAAAGACAATAACAAATACTAAATTTAGGATAACGTTAAGCAGCCCCGCAATTATGAGACAAATAAGAGGAGTGCGAGTGTCTCCTTGAGAGCGAAATATTGCAGATTCAAAGTTATACAATAATATAACAGGAAGCCCTAGCATATAAATGCGTAGGTAAGCAAGTGCCATAGGTAATACTTCGGTGGGAACAGCAAGTGCCAATAAAACTGGTTTAGACGCTATAATGCCAAGTAAAGCCATCACAACGCCAGAAACTATGCTTATAAGTATTGCAGTGTGAACTGTCTTTTTTATTTCTGAAAACTTTTTTTGCCCTGCAAAGCGGGCAATTACAACATTAGCACCAATAGATATGCCTACAAATAAATTTACAACTAAGCCTATAATTGGCGTATTGCTACCAACCGCTGCCATAGCGTTTTTGCTTGCGAATCTGCCAACAACCATAACATCTGCGGCATTAAAGACCTGCTGTAATATACCTGTAAGTGCTAAAGGAATGGAAAAGCGCAGTATCTTATCTGCAAGGCTTCCATTCAACATATCCATTTGTGTTTTCATAATCTACTAATTAAAATTAATAACTCCGCTACCATCAGAAGAAACTGTTAAGACAGCATTGCGGACTTCTGCAGTTTCGCCCCCTTCCCATGGACGCAAATATGTAAATGTTACTTTTGTAGAGCCTTCGCTTTTGCAAGTGAAGATAAAAGTTTCAACTCCACCAACGCCAACCATTCCCTCTGGAACTTCGTTCTGTTTATAAGAACTGCTTTGTAACTCTGCAATGCTTGTGTCTTCTACTTCGCACTGCCAAGAAAAGCCTGTAGTAGGATTTGATTTTAGTTGTACTTCTACAGTTTTAGAAACGCTTCTTTCTTCTGCATTAGAATCTTTTTGTGAACTAGAAGATTTGCAGCCCATAAGCATAAAGGAAGCTACAAGTGCGCATACTAAAGAACTTGCAATAAGGTAAACTGTACGTGGTCTTAGACTATTTAAAAGTGTTTTCATATAGTAATATTAGCAGTATAAACTAGTTATAGCAATAGAATATAGAGCATTTTTCTTAAATAGCGGTTTCCCCAGTCTATAAATTTTCCTAAAACGTTAAGTTTTCCCTTAAAAATACCCTGTACAGCATAAAAGTAGGCAATATCACGCAAGTGAAGTTTTCCTAAAACAACATTGTAATGATATAACAAAGTTGTTAAAAGTGGGGATATTGTACACTATCTAGAAATGTCCAATTCAAAAAACACAAGTATGTATATTGAAGGTAATTATATACCATATATATGGGTAAATACTTTAGATAGTCATTATCTGCGCTCAACACAGTTTTATGATACGCTTCAAGGTGGCTCTGGATTTATAATAGGATTTGGAGCTAGAATGAACGAACCCCAACGTAGAGCGTTAGGGGTATCGTTCGTTCTTATAAGGTATTGCAGTCAGGTTTAATACCCTTATTCGATGCAAGCATCGGGGTATTAAACCTTCCGCACGAATAAAGCAGATTACATTAAAAATACGCTATGAATATATTTTTATAGAAAATGGAAAAACATTTTCAGGGATTATAGGCATTGGAAGTCCAGTGCTCTCAGAATCAGAGTCTTCTTCTGCTATAAAAAACTCTCTATGGCAAATAGAGTTCGTATATAAGAGATTATAAATTCATTCGCCCCACTAGCACATGTAGTTCAATAAGACATATTATTCCTTACGTTTCATATATTCATCTGCAACTAAGATTTCACTTGTAGTAGGAAGCCATTCATAAGATTGCCGTAAAATATCGGCCGCCTTTTGCACATCACCGCTAGTCATCTTAACGGCTTTTTTGTATTCATCGATAAAATCAGGCAAACTATAACTTTTAGATTCTACTAAATTATGCTTAAAGTTTCTTATAAGCCACCTATTATTCTTAAACACCAGCTGTATATTATCTTCAAACTCTTCTGCTATTAGACTATCTTTATCTTCATTTCTAACAATAAAATATGATACAGAAAAATCTTTTGTTTTATTATCATTTAACTTTTCCCCGCCTTCTTCCTGCAATATAGGAGGATGGTTATTATTTGTGGGAGCAAGGACATATAAGTCATATTTTGTAGATTTAATGTAAAACTGCGACAAGCCAAATATGTTATAATGCCCATCATAATTAAACAAAAGCCATTCTGCAGGACTTACGGTAGACTCCTTATGGTCATAAGCCGCCCTAGTCTGTGAAGACACAAACACACTTGCCATATTGTCTAGGATAGCCTTTGTTTCTCTTCCTGTAACACAAGAGTTTGCCGTAGAAGAATCTAATATATTTATGGCACTATAAAAGACTTCTATAGTTTGTAGAGAAGTAAGTCCCTTTGTAGTAGTAGATTGTGCATTTGTTTTTAATACTGTCCCCACAACTATCCCTACAAAAAAGATAACGCAAGCTATTATTGTAAGGATGGTTTTATTTTTTCTAAACCAGCGTTTTACCGTTATTGAACGCTCTTGCATATTCGCTTGCTTCTTTACAGACGCTTCAAACTGCTCCTGAGAGATAGCGGCCTTTCGTATAACAGGATACAACTTGCCGTCATTTGGAATATTTCCCTCTTCGGTAAGGCCTACTTCCCTATAAAATATATTAAGAGGGCAATCATTCATTGGCTTTTGTTTATTATTTTTTGCAGCAGACACTAAATGCAAGGCTTCATCTATATAAGAAGCAAGTTTTTCATCTAATGCCCATATTCTATTCTTTATGGGAGTATAATTAAAATCTCTTATATCCTGTTCTCTTAACTCTGTATTTAAATTAGTAAACGGAAAGCTACCTGTAATCGCTCTATACATAATAACTGCTTGTGTAAAAATAGCAGAATCCACTCCAGTTAAGTTTTTATTTATATAAAGCCCCTTATATTCACTATATACACTATCACCGCTACAAGAGGCGGAACTATCAAATAAATCCTGTGGCAAAAACAAAATGCTTGTAAAATCATCACTAATAAAAATGCCACCTGCACCATTAACTGGCAGTTTTATATTTTGCTTTTTAGCTTCTTCTATGGCACTACAAACAGAAGACGCTCCATATATAACGCGAGCCTTTTCTTCATCATCAAGTTTCTTAGAAAAATCTAAATCAAATAGGTTTTTTAGAGTTAAGCCATTAAAGGCCTTATTAGAAAGCAATACTGTACTTTCCGCTTTAGAAGACGTATTTTCTGCTTGGGGTTCTATAGAAGAATCTGCAAAACACCATGAAGAAAACTCCCAGCCTGAAGTTGTTTTTTCTGCAAGATAGCCTTTTTCGCTCAAGCGTTCTGCAAAGCGAGATTTTGCAAAAGCACTTTGCGTCAACATTGTGTTTAGATATACATTGCCGTTTTGTGAAAATACCAACTGTTTATTCATATTTATTCCTGTTTATTTATCGGTAAAAACTTTATCAACAGTAAAAAAATGTCATAAACGAAAATCAGTTTTACGGTGTACTACTAGAAAAAAACAGCGAAAAGTGTTCATTCCCTCAAGAATGGCATTCGTGTAGTGACAGTCAAAGTAGTTCAG
>CAJOPO010000463.1 GCA_905236315.1 uncultured Treponema sp. | reverse complement strand
TTGAACTATTATATTTATGCCAGTCATGATAATATAGAAAGTCTTGAAAATAATAATTTGGTTACTTTAGTTAAATGATTTTATCATCTGGTTGTTGTAAAAAATATTCATGAACTCTTTTGCGACATTCATCTGGAGTTTTTGCGTTTAGCATTTGAGTTTTAAAATAATGTGCAAAAGTAAAATTATCGCAATAGTAAAAAAAGAAGCGTTGTAGCCGTGTTGTATAAAACTCTCTTGGCTGATAAAGTTCTACATTATTAATAAACTCTATAGCTAATTCCTCTGCGTCAATTTGAATAAAGGATATGTTTTGCTCAAGCGTAGGATTTAATTCTTCTTGCATTAATTGATTATGTAATTGTGCAAATATCCAAGGTTTTTGCACAGCCGCCCTCGCTATCATAATCCCCGCTGTGCTTGGAGCCTTCTCTAGTGCTTGCTTTGCCGAAGAAAAGTCGCTTATGCCTCCATTTAGTATTATTGGAACACTGGGATAGCGCAAAGCAAGACTTTCTACATATTCATAGCGCGGTAGACCTCTGTATTTTTCTTTTATAGTACGCGGGTGCAGCGTTATAAGTTCTACTCCTTCTGCAATTAACATATCCGTAAAAGAAAAAAAATCGTTATCACAAAAATCTTCTTTTCCTAAGCGACACTTTACACTTAGACGCAAATGCTTTCCTGTCTGGTTTTCTATATTGATAAGTTCTTTTTTTACATTCTGTATTAATTCTTTAGTTTCGGCTAGGGGCTTTAACATCCATGCTATTCCTGCCCCTGTTTTGTAGATTTGAGGGGCAGAACAGCCCATATTTATATCAACTCCTATTCCGCCTAAAGAAGCAACTATTGCAGTCGCTTGCACAATAGAATCAACTTTATTACCTGTAAGTTGCCAGACTATTTTTTGCGGAACGGGGGCATTTAATAAATAATATTTTTCCCAAGGACCATTTGCAACAAGAGAAGAAGCATTTATCATCTCTGTAAAGTATTCATCACAGAAGCCGAACTTTTCAACAATACGGCGAAATGCTTCATGGCTTATTGTTGCCATCGGTGCACAGATAAGTTTTAGCATAATTTATCTTGCTACTCTTGTTGCATAAAAAATTATACTTTGGGAATAAGGGCTTCTATAACAGAAGCGGCTTCATCTACATAGTTATTATCTAACTCTTCAATCTCGCCATTATCAACTGTAACAGACATATTCTGCTCAATAGGAATCCTTGCAAGAACCTTTAAGCCAAAATCTTTTGCAATGCCCTGTATATTGCTTTCTCCAAAGATATGCATTTCCTTTCCGCAATCAGGACACTTTACGTAACTCATATTTTCTATAAGTCCCAAAATTGGAATGTTCATCATATTTGCCATGTTTACAGCTTTTTCTACAATCACTCGCACTAGCTGCTGAGGACTTGCTACCACAATTATTCCATCTACAGGGAGTGTCTGGAATACTGTAAGCGGGACATCTCCTGTTCCTGGTGGGCAGTCTACAAACATAAAATCCACATTATCCCATATTACATCTGTCCAGAATTGTTTTACAGCCCCACTAATTACAGGACCTCTCCATATAACTGGGTCGGTTTCGTTTCTTAGTAAGAAGTTCATAGACATAATCTGAACTCCACCACTTGTAACTACAGGATTAATATATCCAGATTCTTTTCCGTTAGCGTCTACGCTAGTGCCTCCGTCTGCTCTTTCCATGCTAACGCCAAAAGCTGTAGGAATAGAAGGCCCTGTAATATCTGCGTCTAATATTGCAGTTCTATAGCCATCTTTATGCACTTTAGTAGCTAGTAGGCTTGTTACAAGGGATTTTCCAACCCCACCTTTACCACTTACAACGGCTATGACTTTTTTTACAGAAGCCCCTTCGTGCAAGTCTTCATGAAAGTCCACTTTGCCACCATTCTTTTTAGAACAATTTTCTTTATCACAATTTTCGCAACCATTGCAGTCTTCACCACAGTTATCGCATTTTTCTTTATCTTCTGCCATATATAGCTCCTTTTACTTAAAACTGCTTCTATACTTTTTTGTAGAACCGCTATATAATTAAATATATATATTTTTTTTCTATTAGACAACGATAATTTTGTAAAAATAAAATTGATTTACTTTTCCCTCAAATTAGATTTAGGGGCTAAAATAGAATATATGGAGATTATATGAGGTTAATTACAAATAGAAATAACCTTGGGCGACCTGATAATATGGAACATTATCTTCTTGATGCATGTAAAAATACAAAGGTAAAAATTGCAGTGGCTTTTTTTACAGACTATAAACTTATTGAAAAGCTTCTTGATAATGGTTGCTCTATTGATATGATTGTGCGCTTGAATGACGGAACTTCTCCAGACGCACTTAGAAGAATATATAAAAAAGACAAAGTGCAAGTTTCTTATTTTACTTCAACTTATTTTCACCCAAAATTATATTTAATTCCAAATGTTTGCGCCTTTGTAGGCTCTTCAAATCTAACAAAAAATGCAATGAAACTTAATAACGAAATTAATTTAAAAGTTGATGTAGAAGAAGATAGCGAATTATTTGATGAATTAAATCAACTTTTTATGGAATATTGGTACCAAGCTATGCCTCTCTCTGAAGAAAAACTAAATATTTTTGAAGAATGTATGCAGGGTAGGGAGCCTGGCTATAGTGATTTTAAAAATAGACTAGGTGATTTATCTTTTGAAAATGTTATTGGTGGAAAGAAAAAGACAAAAGAAGAGGAGTTTACACTTGAAATTAAAACACAATATACGGCGTTTATTGAAGCCTTTAGAAATTTAGAAAGTATGTATAACTCTACAGATGAACGTTATTGGAAAGATATTCCTCTTCGTATTGAAATTGATAAATTCTTATGGTGGATAGGTGAAACTCAATATTCTAATGAAGAATGGGATATTAAAGAAAAATACTCTGAAGAAAAAACAAAGGCTATTGTAAAAGAATTAAAAACTAAGTTTTTATCCATCCACAGTAAAGAACTTAATAATACCATAAATAGTTATAATATGTTAAAAGAAAACTTTGGGGCTGAAGAAAAAATAGAAAAATTGTCGGAAGATGAACTTTTTGATACCTTGTCTAATAATATTTTTTCTTTCCGTGATTCAAGTAGGTGGACTAGTGGCGGACTAGCATCTCTAAAAAAGACTTTCTTTAAGGAAAATAATATTGAAAAAGTAAAGAATACAATAAAATATCTAATATATGGAGAAGACCAATATATAAAACGAATATTTAATTGTATGAATGAAGATGAGTATAAGCTAAATCACTTTGGTTCTTCAACAGTAAAGGAATTATTTGGTTATATGAATAAAGAGCATATTCCAGTTTATAATGGCAGAGTTATGAAAAGTATGTCTTATTTAGGGCTTGGGCGATATTAAAAAAAAGTTATACCTTCGCAGTGAAAAGGCTGTACCTTTATAGTGTAAAGGTACTACCTTCGTGGTGTAAAGGCTATACCTTCGCATTGTAAAGGTATAGCCTTTTAAATGAAAAGGTTAAGCCTTTTTTAGCGGGTAATGGAGCTTGTGAATATAAGCGCAAAAGGAAACAAACGGATTTGTTCGCACCTAACGGGGAAGCACATAAAAAGAGGATACTGTTTAGCTTAACTTTGTGGCTTCTTGGGGTAATTATATTTTACGGCTTACCTTATCCTCTATCCTCTATCCTCTATCCTCTATTTTCTATTTTCTATTTTCTACCGCTAACTAATAAAACGTCCTATTCCATTTTTCTATGCGCTCAGATATGGAAGCAGAAGCTTTATTTTGCTCTTCGGAATAATATGAAGAGTCTAATAAATATGGATAGAGCACTTCTTTTTTTAAACTTTCCCAATGAGGTGGAAGAATATTTAGAGTTGTTATATTCTTTTCTGGTGGAAGATTTTCTAAAATCTTTGGAGTGTAAGAGGGGAGTATAGAAGTATTTACATATTTTATGCTAGAAAAACCGCCTGCAATGCCAAACTCTACATAGTTTGGATTTATTTCTTCATTATATTCTAAAATAGTTTTTTGTGTATCTTTATTAAAAAGCCAATTTATAAAAACTTCTGCATCTTTTATATGCCTTGCCTTTTTGTATAGTCCTAGCATTACAATATCATCTTCTACACAAACAGAACCGTCTTTTTGCAAGTAGCGATAAGAAATATTTTCTTGCTTTTCTGTATCTATAGAAAAGAATTCAGAACTTGTAGTATATTCAAATAAGCTATTTTTAGAGCATACACGCTTATATTTAGGCATATATAAATATTTAAAAGCAAAGTTTTGTTCAGTTTCTGTATCTTTATTTGCTTCCTTTGTCCAGTTTCTCATATAATCTGTAATGTTATCTAAGACCTCTTGATTCCAAGAAAAGAATTTTC
>CAJOPO010000462.1 GCA_905236315.1 uncultured Treponema sp. | reverse complement strand
TAGAAGAAGAGCAAATAAAGTCAATAAGTAAATATCATTCTGTGCTTTACCTTAAGCAGCTAAGAAATCTTGTAGCAAAGCAAGAAAGGGAGAAGGGCTATTGCGAAATTGTATTAGGTAGGGCAGAAAGTCCAGAAAAGCTAAAAATATTAATAGAAGATTTTATAAAAGCTTTTCCTGAACTAGAGGAACAAGTTCTTTTTCAAAATGCCTACAATCTTTTAGAGAGTTTATAAATTAAACCAATGAGCTGCACTTTCATCTGCTAATTGTACTAACACAACCAAAGGATTATTGATAAAAACGGAATAATTATATTTTTCACTTTCAGAAAGGTCAGAAAATCCCATGTGGCGACTAATAGCTTCTAGCACATAACGTTTTTGTATAAAAGACGGCATTAGAGAAAGCAGCCTTAAAACAGATTCATTGCCATGTCCTAGATTTCTTGAATCACTTCTTGTTTTATACATAGCCTGTTTTTTCCAGTTACCCAACACATCTTTTGTATTACGAAATTCTGTACGATATGTATCTGCCTTACAAAAATCATGCGCTATAGCAGCAACATAGACATCCTCTGCACTTACACAAAAATCTTTGCAAATGGGAGTCTGCCAGCTGTTTTGCATTATAGGAACTGCAAAGCGCAAGGCTTGTTCAACCACAACAAGAGAATGAACTGCAAGCCCATGTTCAAAATTACCATGAAACTTTGTAGAGGCAGGACTTTTCATAAAATCAGTTTTTTCTGTCATCCATTCTTTTAAGGCAGAACATTCTTCTTTATTCTGTATGGCACTATCTGCCAAAGAAAGAATACATTCCCTTACTTTTTCAAATGTATAAGAGCCATCACTCTTTATAGGCTCATAGCTATCACAAATAGATAGCAAGTGTTCTATATCTTTTACAAACTTATCCTTTTCTTCTTGATTCATAGCAAACTACTTTATATTTTGGATAAGCCATTGTCAAGAAGTAGCCTTAGCACTAACGCAGCTTATGGAATTAGTGTTTTTTTCTATCCTCTACCGTCTATCTTCTAACTCCTACCTTCTATACTTCATTTTTTTCTTTACAACTAGCAAAAAGGGCATTAAAATTAAGATATGGATTTTTTAGAACTATCAAAAAAACGTTATTCTGTACGTAAGTTTGCTTCCACCACAGTAGAAGCAGAAAAACTAAACTCAATATTAGAAGCAGGCAGACTAGCTCCTACGGCAAAGAACTGCCAAAGCCATAAGATTTTTGTCTTACAAAGTGAAGATGCCCTTGAGCGCATAAGAAAAGCTACCAAAATGGCTTTTAATGCCCCTTTAGTGCTTATGATATGCTATGACAAAAATCTTAGTTATAAAAACACAGCAGACACACATTACAAAGACTATGACGGAGGAGAAGTAGACGCTGCCATCGTAACTACATCTATGATGATGCAAGCTACAGAATTAGGACTAGGCACACTATGGGCAAGGGGCTTTAACTCTAGCGATATTTATAACGCCTTTCCAGAAATCAATGGCTTAGAACTTGTTTGCTTACTAGATATAGGCTACCCCGCAGAAGACGCAGCCCCATCTATACGCCATAATGACAGAAAGCCTTTAACAGAAACAGTTTCGTATCTATGAAGCGAAAGTCAGTATTAAAAGTTACACAGATTGTATCTCTTACCATAAGTATAATTTTTTTACTTATTGCAATAGTCTTACTAAGACATCTCATTGTATCTGACAATTACAGTTCTACTTCTGCCCCACCTGTAGAAGTAGAACACCGTATACTTTATATTTGTTCATACAATCCCCTATATTTTACCTATCAACCTCAGATACATGGCATAGATAGGTCTCTTTTTTCAAGGGGCATTGAATATGATGTAATCTATATGGACGCAAAAAATTACGGAACGCAAAAAGACATTTCCGTTTTCTATGATTTCATAAAATCCCGCATAAGCAATAAACATTACGAAGCAATATTACTAGGAGATGACAACGCCCTCCTATTTGCAATGCAATATCAAGAAGAATTATTTAGCGGTATTCCTATGGTATTCTTTGGAATAAACGACCTTGTTATTGCAGAAAAAGCTTCTCAAAACCCATATATAACAGGCTTTTACGAAAAAGACTATATGCAACCTTTACTAGAACTATCCCTGCGTCTTTTTCCTTCTTCACAAAAATTAATTGCTTTACATGACTCAAGCGTTGCAGGAACTGCTGACAGAGATATATTTATGTCTTTTAAGGTGCTCTATCCAGATTATGATTTTATAGAAATAGATAGCTCCAAAATGACAAAAGAGGAACTCATTTATACATTAGAAAACCTACCCAAAGACTCGCTCTTTTTTTATATGACATGCTATTCTGATATAGAAGAAAATAATTATTCCATGCTTGCCCGAACAAACACCATTGTAAACCATGTGCATGTACCAATATTTAGAAATTACGCAGGCGGAGAAGGAAAGGGCATATTAGGCAGCGTGTATATGGACTTTGAAGAGCAATGCTACATGGCAGGTCTTACCATTGCAAATATCCTTACAGGTGATGATATCTCTT
>CAJOPO010000461.1 GCA_905236315.1 uncultured Treponema sp. | reverse complement strand
GCAAATTTACTTTGCAAGGAGGGACTTAAGCGAGTTGTCCTTGCACGAGAATTGGGATTAGAAGAAATAAAGTCTATAAAACAGCACACAAATGCAGAATTAGAGATATTTGTTCATGGAGCTTTATGCGTAAGTGAAAGTGGGCTTTGTCTTTTTTCTAGCTTTTTAGGGGGAAAGTCTGCAAATAGGGGAATGTGTACTCAAGCTTGTCGTCGCATTTATACAACACAAGGGGAAGAAAAAGGATATTATTTTTCTCCATGTGATATGCAACTTATAAATTATGTTCCTGAACTTATGCAGCTAGGAATAGAAAGCTTTAAAATTGAAGGCAGAATGAAAAGTGCTGAATATGTTGGTACTGTTACGGCTGCATATCGTTTTGTTATGGATAATTGGCAAAAAGACCGAAAGGGCGCCATTGCAGAAGGAAAACGTATTTTAAGTACAGATTTTGCTCGTAGTAAAACTGATTATTGGTATGGCTTTAGTGATGAAAAAGAAGGAGTTGAGCAAGCGGGAAATAAAATATTAAATCCTAATCAAGCGGGCGGAACAGGTATATATTTAGGAAAGATTGCAGAAGTGCGTGCTGCAACAAAACAAGAAAAAAACGAAGCCTTAGAGAGTTCTGAAGAATTAATACAAATGGCATTGTTAAAAGACGGCTCTTATGACCCAGACCCAGGTGATAGCATAAGACTTCACCGTAGGGACGATAGCGGGCGAAAGAGCCATAAAGTGCGTATCGTAAAAACAGATGGAAAAGACCGCCGTTGGATAGATATTCCTGTAGGATTTTATAGAGAAGATGAAGTGTATTTATTGCAAACTAAATCTATGTCTAAAAGGTATCGCCATGTGGTTACTCAGGATTTATCTAATTTTAGGAAGCAGCCTGGAGCGGAAAGATTACCTATATTAGATTTAACGCCTCTTAAGAAAAATGAACTTAGCTTCTTTCCAGAAGGATTGTATATACAAGTATCCACAACTTCGGATGCCCATATAGTTCAAACCTTGCACCCTGTTAGAGTTATTATAGAACTAAATAATGAAAGTCGTTATGATTTACTCAATAAAGATTTACCAGAAAAACCTCTTTTGCCATACAGCAAAAAAATGCTTATTATTGCTTTAGACCCCTTTGTCGCCGAAGGTAATATTAAGGACTTAGAAAATACAATAGATATTTTACTACAAAAAGGTTATAGCACTTTTATTGTAAATAATTTAGCCCATATTACTATGTTAAAAGGAAAAAATGTTAATCTTATAGCAGGTCCATTTTTATATACTTTTAATCGTTGGGCAGTTAGTTTTTTGGAAAATCAAAATATTATGGCTTTACAAATGCCTTATGAGAATTCAGAACGCAATTTATCAAGCACTTTAGAAACTGACAGCGAACGTTCTAGGTTGTTGTTGCCAGTATTTGCATATCCAACATTGTTTCGTATGCGCTTTAAGTTGCCTAAAGATTATGATTTTACATATTTTGAAGATAAGGAAGGTATGGAGTTTAAGGTAAATTCCACAGATGATGGCTCTTTTGTTATGCCAGAAGCTCCCTTTAGCCTATTAGATAAAGTTGATACTTTAAGAAGTAAGGGCTGGAAACATTTACTCATAGATTTTTCCAAAACAAAGGTTGTGCGTAGCAATATAAAAGAACTTGTTTCTATTATGCAGAATAAACTTTCTGTTCCAGAAGCTAGTCGTTTTAATTGGAAAGATGGCTTTTATAATCCAGAACGCATAGAAGCTTTTAAAGCTTTATCTATGCGTTCAAGTTTAAACAAGAACAAAAAGAAATGAAACTTTTAAGTTTTTAGGAAAAACTAAAAGGTAACTTCCATAGCTTGTTCAGCTTGTGTGGCATAGGCAGCTTCTTGTAGCATAGAACATTCATTGCTCTTTTTATTTTGTAGCTTAAATTCTACATGCTCTGCAACAATTTTTACTGTGCTATGGTTTTTACCCTCCGTATCTTTCCACCTATTTTGTTTTAATCTGCCTACAACTCGTACTCCTCTGCCTTTTGAGCATTGGAGGGCGCACTTGTCTGCTAAAGTGCTAAAGGTATCAATCTCAAAATAAGATACTTCTTCTGTAGGTTGTCCTTCTTGCGTTTTGTAGTGCCTATTTACTGCTATTGGAAATGTGCATATTGCAAGCCCCGATGATGCGTATTTCTTTTCTGCCTGACGCACTACATTACCTTCTACAATAATTTGATTTAATGAGTTCATTGTTTTCTCCTAACAATTTTTAGATTAGACTTGCTTTGAAAATCAAGTTTTCTAACAAGTCATTATAAAAAACAATTTTTAATCTTGTTTCTATATTTATAGTAGAGTTCAAAAGATTAATATTTACAAAAAAAAGATAAAAAAATAAACTTAATTTAGTTTTTTTTGTTTTCCTTGCCGTACGCTTAGTTCTGCATTACCGTAAGTTTCTACTTACATTGCCGTGTAATTTATCATTCTGCTTGGGGTAAAATTACTGTACCCCATAAATACTACTCCCTATAGTTTTTCCCTTACATTTAGTCTTGTTTACTCCTTTAATATATTATATAATAGTAGCATTATGGCAAATCAAGTAAATGTTTATACACTACTAAAGTTTTATTCGTCAAAGCAAAGAACGTCTTGTATTGAATTTGATGAGTTTGTTGAATATTTGCGCCGTTATGCACAGCATCATAATGAAGAAAGTCCCGAATTATATATATACGTAGGCAATGATAACACAGCTTTAAAAGAAGAATTAGAAAATCTTAGTGGGCAGCACCTCATTGTTTTAACTGCACAAGGTGGCAAACAATTTATTTATGTAATTGCATATTTTATAGATAGATATAAAGAAACCTATGCCGAAATGGAAAAACGTTTTGCTCTTCCGTTCCCTTGTGTAACAGATTTGCCTAAAAATGTGCCTTCTGATATAGTTACAAAGCAACAGGCAGCAGATTTACTTTTTAAACTTTTAGATAAAGATGATGGCAATGACAAAACCCTGTATTGTCTTATGTTTTCAAAGAGAATACCTGGCTTACTTTTGCCGTCAAATGTTTCTGCCCTTACACTTATTAGCATTTCTCTAAAGAAATTACAGGATTTACTTCGTAAAGGAGAAATGCATGATTACTTCTTTAAAAAATTAACTGTTTCTAACCCTGGAAAAGAGCTTACTATAAAAAACTTCTTTACAAAGTTTGTATCTCGCCCAGAAGAAGCGTGGGAAAATTTAAAATCTTCAGGAGATGCTTTTTACTATTGGAACCAACTTTGCTACTTTGTAAGGCAAGATTTTAATAAAGTCAAAGATTTTACATCTGAAGATATAAATATACTGCAATCAATAAGTATACTAGAGATTGCCGCTAGTTATTATAAATCCAAAGTTGCCGAGAAAATGGTAAAAGAAACTGCTTTTAAGAGTCTTGATGAGCAACTTATGCAGCCTCCTTATTACTTTAGCCTTAGCGATATTGGCAAAATGAAAGATGAGCATGGGGACTTTTTACTTTCAAAGTATAATGATGAAGACTTAAAGCAGCACATGGCAAATTTAACTGCTGAAACTATAGGTAATGATTTGCCTACAATGTTAATTTTTAAATTAGAAGATAATGAGCATTATTTTATATATAAAGAAAAAGTTATGCCTCTTCTTGTTCGCCTTGCAAATGACGCTCGCATATTAATTAGAGAAAGTCTTTCTAAAATATGGTTTAAACAGATGATGGACTGGGAAACTTTACCAGAAATGAAGGAGGGACCAGCATTTGAGAAATGCCTTGAGAGAGAGTTAAAAACTTCTTCACCTGTTCTTTACGCGCTTTTGCATGCAGCATTTTTGCCTGTGCTTGCTATAGATGACCATACGCCTGGTAGAATTCCTCTTTATAAGGACGGTTTTTTAATCCCATATAGCGAAATACTTTTGCTTAGTAGGCAAGAGATTTATTCAGAAGCAAGAGCAAAATTACCATTTTGGTATACAATGCCCTTAGTTTCTGTTGTTGCCTCGCTAATATTAAAAAAGCCTAAAAAGAAGAATAAAAAGGAACCTAAGGCTGCTACGTCCATTGTTTTACAAGAGGAACGTGATAAATCAAATGAAAAAATGAATGAATTAGATGCCCAAGATAGCCTTGACCCAAAGAAAAATAGAAAACGCGAACTTAGGAAAGCGGCTAGTCAAGTAGAAAGTAAGCTAGTTCCTGCTAGTTCAACGCTCGATAGAGAACTAGAATCTTATATGCATGAGTGGAATGACCGCATTAGTCAAAAAGCTCATGATGAGTTAGAAGAAGATATTAATGTTTTAATACGCGACTACGTTCGTAAAACTTTGCGTAGCTTAAAAACTACAGATTTTACAGAAGAAAGAGTTTCTAGGTTAGCGGACGCTTTAGTAGATTCTCCTTCTCTTATGAAGATAAAAAATCATCCTGCATTAAAACGTTATGTTGAATTATATATGGTAAAACTTATTAAAAATCTGCCATAATGAATATAGAGTGTAACATCGTTGAGATGTTTTGGTTGTCGGGTAAAGGAAAGAATTATGATTACATACTGGCAGCAGGAAAATGGTAAATTAATAGAAAAAGAAGAGAGCGAGTTGGATATATCTGTAAATACTTGGGTTGATGCTCGTTCTGTTACAAGAGATGATATTGTAGAATTAGAAGAAAAATATAATATTGACCCAGAGAATATGCTGGATATTTTAGACCCAGATGAACTTTCTCGAATAGAATATAATTATGACTATGAATATACTCTTACAATTTTAAGGTTGCCAGTTTTTTCTCCAAGCGATGATATAAGCTATTTTTGTACTCCGCTTGGTATTATTACAAAAAATAGATTGTTTATTACAGTTTGCTGGACTGATTGTGAAGTATTAAAGGATTTTGCCGCAAATCGCATAAAAGAATTAAATTTAAATGACTTACCAGCCTTTACTATACGATTTTTATCAAGGGCAGATACAACTTTTTTGCGTTATCTAAAAGAGTTAAATAGGCGAGCAACAACAATACAGAATGAAATGCTAGGCTCTGTTCAAAATCATGAGCTTATACAGCTATTGAACATTCAAAAATCACTAGTTTATTTTACAACTTCTTTAAAAAGTAATCAAATGCTGCTAGAAAAGTTTCGTAAAACTAGACTGATGAAGTTAGATGATGAAGATAAAGATTGGCTAGATGATGTAGAAATTGATAATAGACAGGCTCTAGAAATGGCAGATACTTATACCAATATTATGACAGGTATGAATGACGCTTTTGCCTCCGTGCTATCTAATAACTTAAACCTTGTTATGAAGACTATGACGGGCTGGAACCTTGTTTTAATGGTGCCTACCATAATTTCTAGCTATTGGGGCATAAATGTACCTCTTCCTTGGATGAACTCTGGTTGGGTAGGTGCTATAGCAGTTGCTGTTATAAGTGTAACCTTAGCGATTATTACTTATTTTCTATTTATGCGTAGGCAACTAACAACCTTAAAAGACCCACGCAAAAAACAAATGAGAAAAAACAATAATTCATTTAAGGCACGCAGGGCAAAACGTAAGCAGAAGCGTACCATAAAGAAGATGGAAATGTTGGCGGAGGGTAAAAAATGAAAAAATTAATTTTTGTCTTATTCCTTTTATTTTTTAGCGTAGGACTTTTTTCACAAACGGAAAATGCTTTTTACGATGTCCGCTTTGCCGTATTTAAGCCAGAAGCTGGTCAGTCCACAATGAATTATATTATAGGTGAAAATGTTCAAACTTATACAACTGAAAGAAAGCTACCTGCATTTGCTATAAATAAATTTGAAACAACGTATAGACTTTGGTATGAAGTTCGTAAGTGGGCAGAATCTAATGGATATTATTTTCAAAATCCAGGTCAAGAAGGCTCTTCTGGTGTAAGGGGGCGTGCTCCTTCTAAAACTGGTATGTATGAACCTGTTACAATGGTAAACTGGCACGATGTTATTGTCTGGTGTAACGCTTATAGCGAAAAAGAGGGATTTAAGCCTTGCTATACGTATAACAATAAGGTCTTAAAAGATTCTGGAGATACTATTTCTTGTGATTTAGCTGAGTGTGATTGGAAGGCTAATGGTTATCGTTTACCTTCTGAAGCCGAATGGGAATATGCTGCAAGAAAAGATGGAAACACAATGCAGCGTGGTGATTTTGTAAGTGGGCAGATTTCACGAGGAAAAGAAAATAAATTTGCAAGTATTAATGATATTGCTTGGGTATCTGATAATTCAGAAGGTACTCATAGCGTGGGAACTGCAGGAAGTTCTAGCTTACTTGTAAATGGCATTATAAAGCCAGGTAGCGGCAATCCTAATGGCAATGGCATTTTTGATATGACAGGTAATGTACTTGAATGGTGTTGGGATTGGTATGGTAAGTATACAGCAGAGGCTCCTTATGGACAAAAATATGGAGAGGGTAGGGTTATGAGGGGTGG
>CAJOPO010000460.1 GCA_905236315.1 uncultured Treponema sp. | reverse complement strand
TCATTTTGAGCAATAGGCGTTGCCAGCGAAAAATCTGTGAATCTCACAGATTTTCGATAAGATTCGATAGATTCTTCCACAATGCAATGCCTACTAGCATTGTGTGTTCAGAATGACACGTTTAACATAGCATACATTTCGTAACACGTCCAAAAACTGATTTTCATGGTTTTCAAGGGCACACCCTTGAATACTCTTTTCCACGTTTTCCCTAATAATACCCTTGAATTACTTTCTCATATAGTGTATAGTAATTTTATGTCTGAAAAGGAATTCACTATTTTAGACTTACTCAATTTAGACTTAAAAGGGCATAACTCTCTGGAACTACGTTGCATAGCTGGTAGACGAGGACTTACTCGTATACTTACTGTACCAGATGTAAACAGACCAGGACTTGCACTATCTGGTTTTTATGAATCTTTTGCCTATACTCGTGTGCAACTATTTGGTCGTAGTGAATATGCCTATCTAAAAAAACTAGATGCAGAAAATAGAGTAGAAAGCCTTAAAACATATTTTTCTTATGAATTACCTTGTTCAGTGTTTACTCGTTCTCTTACACCTGATGAACGTTTTCTTGCTATGGCAGATGAATCTGGAAGCCCTATTCTTCAAACTTCTTTAGAGTCCACAGAATTTACTATAAGGCTTTTAAGAGTTTTTTCTGATATATTTGCCCCCAAAAAGACTTTACACGGAGTTCTTGTAGAAGTATTTGGGGTTGGAATCTTACTTATAGGAGATAGTGGAGTTGGAAAAAGCGAAACTGCACTAGAACTTATAGAAAGAGGACATCGATTAGTAGCTGACGACACCATAGAGATTCATTGTATAAATGGAAATTCCCTTGTAGGAAAGGGGGCGAATATCTTAATAAGCCATCACATGGAAATTAGAGGCTTAGGTATAATTAATATTTCACAAATGTACGGCGTAGGTGCTATTCGAGAACAAAAAGAGATTCAACTTGTAATCAAATTGGAAGTTTGGGATGATAATAAAATCTATGATAGAATTGGAGTAGATACACGAACAACTGACCTACTAGGAGTAAAAGTTCCATACACAGAAATACCAGTTCGACCAGGCAGAAATCTTCCTATCATAATAGAGGCTGCTGCTATGAATGAACGCTTAAAGTCTATGGGACATTATTCTGCAAGAGAGTTTAATCAAAACATTCTTAAATGGATAGAATCTGGAGAAGCTCAGGCTTCGTATTATAGTAACGAAGATATTTATTAAGGGGAACACTAAAGTGGTAGAAAAAATACTTACAGTCAGTAATAGAGCAGGTATTCACGCTCGTCCTGCAGCACTAATTGCTCAAACAGCAAATAAGTTTGCTTCTGAAGTTACACTAGAAAAAGATTCTGTAACCGTAAATGCCAAGTCTATAATGGGCGTTATTACAATGGCAGCAGGATATAATAGTAACCTTGTTATGAAAGTAGAAGGTCCTGACGAAACAGAAGCAGCAGAGGCACTATTCAATCTATTTGAATCCAAATTTGAAGAGGAATAATTGATGAGAAATCTTACAGAACGTCAAAAAGAAGTTCTAGAGTTTATTTCATCGTTTACGGAAAAAAATTCTTTTCCTCCTACGGTAAGAGAGATAGGAGAACATTTTGATATAACACTAAGAGCAGTACAAGACCATTTAGCGGCTTTGCATAAGAAAGGCTATATCTCTATATGTCAGAAACGTTCTCGCTCTATTCGTATTTTAAAATCAGAAGGGAAAAACGTAGTTCCTTCCTTTATGATAAAAATTCCTATCATAAATACAAATATTCAAGGCAATTCATTTTTAGACAGCTCTAATATTAAAAGTTCCATATTATGTTCTTTTCCATTTGTCACTACAGAAAAAGAATATTTCGCCATAAATTCACCCAATAATTCTATGCTTATGGCTGGCATCCTTGAAGGAGACATAGTAATTGCAGAACATAAAATAGGTATGAATATTGCAGACAGAAATCTTGTCTTAGCCTTAATCGACGGCAACATTTGTGTTCGACGCATATTCAAAGAGCAAACTAGAATTAGACTACAAGCAGAAAATACGGATTTTCCCCCTACGTACTGCCAAAAAGAAGAAATAATAGGCCTTGTAGTTTCTGTTATGAGGTCTTGCAATAATAGCACAACAAATAATTTAGATTTAGGTTTAGTATAAATGCAAGAAGCAGAAATATATCTGTTCTTAGGACCAGAGGCAGGAGAAAAAAACGAAGCCATAGAAAATATGCGCAAAAACGCAGAAAAGAAAAATGGTCAAGTGGACTTTTATAAATATTTTGTCGCAGATATAAGGGTTCAAGACGTTGTGGCTCAATTACAAAATGAAAGTTTATTTGCTTCCGCTCTATTCATAGTTCTACGCAATGCAGAACTTATAAAATCCAAAACAGATATAGAAGCCCTTTCTATCTGGGCAAAAGGTGCAAGCTCTAGTGCAAATACCCTTGTCTTAGTTTCTGATGAAAATAGCATAGAAAAAAAATTAGAAAGCCTTGTTCCTTCTGGACACAAAAAAGTGTTTTGGGAGATGTTTGACAATCGCAAAGAACAATGGCTGCGAGATTACTTTAGAAAGAACGGCTTTGGCATACAACAAGAGGCTATAGAACAAATTCTTGATATGGTAGAAAACAACACAGAAAGTCTAAAGAATGAATGTTCTAAGTTTTTTTACTGCTTTCCCCATAACTACACTGTAACTCTTAAAGACGTGGATAAAATATTATCCCATAACAGAGAAGAAAACGCCTTTACCCTGTTTGAAGCAATGGCAGACAAATCTCAATCTCAAACAGAGCGTTTTGAAACCTGCCTTGAGATTTTGCAAAAGATACGCCTTTCTAAAGACTCTAGTGGCGTTATGCTTATTGCAGGACTCACCTATTGTTTTAGACAACTTAGAGAATGGCATGCACTACATTCAAAATCCCCCTCCCCAACCGACCTTCAACTAAAGCAAGCAGGCTTCTCTGGAAAAATGAATCAAGCCCGCTACAAAAACGCAGCTTCAGTCTGGGGGGCAGGTGTTACATCTTCTATAATAGCCCTACTCTCTGCTACAGATATAGCTATAAGAGAGGGAGGTCAGCAATTAGAAGATACACGTCTTATTATGATGCTATATTCCATAATAATAAAAAAGGGACTTTTTTGCGCCTCTTATGAAAAATGAACACAAAAATTAATTATCTAAATCCAATTTATTTAAAACATCTTTAAGAGATTTTAACTCATCCTTTGTAAAGGTAGACCCCTTACCCATCTTTTCATGGTCAGGAGACCAAGAGCGTATATCATACTTTGCAGGTCGCCCACCCCAAGAAACAAGATTTAATTCTAACTTCCAGCCGCCCTTACCTTCTGAAATAACTCCTAAACTCTGCTGAATTTCTGCTTTAAAATCTTCTGCCATAAAAAACTCCTTTCTTTTTGAACATACCTATGCTATCATTTTATTATGGGAACCTCGAAAAACTCCCTTTCAGAAAGTTTTTTTTCGAGATTCCTGCGAGTTGCAAGTCGCTATAATAGCGCGCCTTACAACATCGCATTTTCAAAGTTGCCTCTAAAAACTGAAGTTTTTAGAGG
>CAJOPO010000459.1 GCA_905236315.1 uncultured Treponema sp. | reverse complement strand
TTATCTGCATTTATTGTAAACCATGTAGGTTCAACAGTTGTACTAGCAGATGAACTTTTTGAACTTGCACTTGTGGTAGTGGTTGTTCCTTCATCAATTCCGTCAAGCAGATTTGAACAGCCTGTGAATAAGGTAGTTGCAATAACTGCTACAGAAAAGACTTTTGTGAAAAATCCCTTTTTCATAAACTTCTCCTTTTATTACAAACTTGAATTATCAAGCGTTAATTCCTATTCCACTATTTTTATAGCATTAGCTATAGTGTCACTTACAGTTGTTTCGTTATATGTCATTTGTATTTTTAAACCATAGACCGCTGGTTCTGAGCCTTCACCTTTTAGTTGTTCGGGCAGAACAAAATTATATGCATTAGACGTAGATGTTTCACTTGCCTCCTGTAGTTTATAATTTGTATCTTTATCCACTAAATACACTAATGGTGCATTTACATCCGATGGAAGTTCTTCTAATAGCGTCTTTGTGTCATTTGCGCTATCATAGTTATACATCTTTACATTTAATATTATGTTATGATAGTTATCATAGTTTGCCCTACTGAATAAGGGCGTTACAAGTGAATATTCAAATAGATAGCCGTTGCATACTATCTTCATAGTAATTATCACTTCTCTTCCTACTGCTATATTCCATACTGCTGCTTGGGAGTCTATAAAGCCTGTTTTGCGTGCAAAGGCTTCTATAATGTAATAGCCTGTTTTTAATTCATAATCTACGCTATTTTCAATTCCTGATGTTTCTTTTTGCACTGTTTCAAACTGAGTGGCTCCCGGTGCGCAATACTGAATGTTATATAGTATTAAAGCATCTTTTATGTTTCTTAGGTTCCCTGCCACTGTACTCGTTGGTGCCCTAAATATCATTGGTAAAGGAGATTCTTCAAATACATCTCCGTCCTTTATTAAAAGTTCTGAATCTGTATATTTTATGTATGCTTTTACAGGACTTAACTGTCTTGTAGAAGTCGTGTCTCCTGTAGAGTTTGTCCTTACCCCGCCGTTTTCTAGGTATTCAATCAAATCATCTTGGGCAGAAAAATGGCAGGAAGTGTTCAAAAGGCTAAGAGAGACAGCGCAAAAAATGGCAATAACAGCAAAAAGGGCTTTTTTCATAAAAGCCTCCAGCCTATGCCCAACGAAAACAAAACGCAAGGAAACGGCACATGTAAGCCTATGGTGTTTACAAAGTCAACCCCTGCTTCTGCAGAAAGCACTTCTGTAAACTTATACTGTACAACGCCCCCTATCATATACTCTGGATAGCCCCAGTTTTCTGAAGGGGGAATATAGCCGTCATCATACTGATACTGTGGCTGTGGCACTAGGAACATTCCCCCACCAGCGTGGGCATAAAGAGCAATGTTATCATTTATATCAAACTTAGAATCTATAAAAAATGCTACAGAAAAGAAGTGCGCTGTAACTGTGGCTTCTATGTCTTCTCTTCTGTCTTGTATATAGTTATAGGCAACACTTGCCCCAAAGCCCAAAAGTCCCCAGCTAAACTTTGCACCCAAGTATTCAAGGCGCGCTCCAAGCCCTAGTGGTGCAAAGTTATTTGTGCTTTCCATATTCATTGCTGTGCGTACACCGCCGTCATATAGCGGAATGGCATACATGGGCGCATAGTTAAAGCAAAGGCGCACTTCTTGAGAATTATTTGAAAAACGCGGTTGTGCTTGTTGGTTCTGAGCGGCAGGGGCGGTGTTCTGTTCAGACTTTTGCTCTTGTTTGGAGTCGTTATTTACCACAACTACAATGACCTTATCATCACTGCTCTTTTGATTTTGTTGATTAGCATTTTCTGCATTATAGTCCCAGTTTTGTGCATTATAAAAAGTATTTGAGTTTTTATAATTTTCTGTTTGTTTGTGCTCGCTTTCTACAGTTTTATCGCTACTTTGTGTTGAAGAGGAATTAGATTTTTCTTGCTTTTCTTTACTCTTAGCGGTTTCTGTTCCGTTTTCTTCATTGTCTTCTACATAGTCATTCATAAAATATGGATTTTCTCTTAACTGGTCTAAAGAAATACCATTTTCTGCACTTAGCAAAGCACACATTAGTAATGCAAGTGCAAAAGCGAGTATCTTTTTAGAGAAAACACATTTTTTACATAGAACACAATCAAGCAAACTAAAGTTCTCCCCACGCCCAAAAAAGTCGTAAAGTTAGCCCCCAAAAATATCGAGGGGGGGGGACATATAACTAGTAATTCTGTAAAACCATCTTACTATTACTTATAGTATACAAAGAGTTTCGACTTATTTCAAGAGAATTTCTAACAAAATGTTTAAAATTAGAAGGTAGACGGTAGAACTTAGAATTTAGAGGTTTGAGGTTAGAGAGGGGGGAATAGGTTATACCTTTGCAGTGAAAAGGCTATACCTTTAGACCACGAAGGTTATACCTTTTGGGTGTAAAGGCTGTACCTTTTTAGAATTTAGACGGTAGGAGTGAGGAGTGAGAATTTAGACGATAAGGTATGCTATGTTAAACGTGTCATTCTGAACACACAATGCTAGCAGGCGTTGCATTGTGGAAGAATCTATCGAATC
>CAJOPO010000458.1 GCA_905236315.1 uncultured Treponema sp. | reverse complement strand
CATTTAGTAATGAAGTTCACAAAAATGCGAAAAAGTATAAAAAATGTCAAACAGCAGAAAGAGGAATAATCACCTCTTACTTACAAAGCAGCAGGCTATTAACAATGCAATAAAGCAGAACAATAAAGCAAACCTTAATAAAATTATATATTTGGGCACTACAAAATCGTTATGTTCCAAGTTATCATTTATGCTTTCTCTTCTTGGATATGTAAGGAAAATAAGGCTTCCCATAAGAACAAAGTAAAAAGAAGGCATAATATCTTGTAAGTATTCTAATCTAAATTTGATAAAAACAGTCTGTAAACTTTTCATGTGGTTTTGTACTACAGGAATAATACCCATACTGCTTACACAATTTAAATCAAAGAACCACCAAATACGTTTTATAGTATTTAAAAGCAAACAAAATTGTGCCATTGTTTCAAAGAAAATAAGTATTTCATTTTTTGTTTTATTATCGTTTAATACTATGGACATACATATAAAAGGAACTGTAAGCACTATCCAATAATAATTTCCAAAATTAGCAGCAACAAAAAAGACAACAAAGACGAGCATAGAAAACCAAATGGAATACTTGTTTCTTTCGTCTTTATCAAAATTCTTAAGCCACAGGTAAACACATGTAAATCCATAAAACAATATAAAGACGGAGTAGCCTGCTATGCTATTACCTAAAAAGCCTTTTATAAAGCTAACAAGCGACTTTCCACCTGTAAGAACCTGAAAGATATACATAACAATGGACAAAAGGCAGACCATAAAAACTTTGCCTATAATTTTTAATACGTTTTTTTCTCTCATTAGTAAAAGAGGTATAAAAAGTATTAGAGCAAAGTATTTCATTACTACCGCAACAGAAAACCAAGCAATGAATTTTTTCTCATCATCTTTTACGTAATACAATAAACCTAGTAGTATAAAGAATAATTCTATACCGTCATACTGGCATATAATTAAATCAGGCACCACAGTAGAAGCTGATGTTAAAAACAATAAAGCAGCCCACTTTCCCCTTGACTCTGATAGTTTAAGAGCCAAACATATTTTATATATCAAAAAAGCACTGCCATAAATAAAAGCTACGACCATTGACTTTGCATAAAACCAGCAAAGAGGATTTCTTCCTCCAAAATGTGTTATGCCTATTTTATCTACTAGCCAAATAGGGAAGTCCCAAATGGCAAAAACTACATAAACAGGAAAAGGATAATATGCACCATCTGTGGATTTATAATAATTTAAAAGGCCTGAGTTCCATAAATTAATGCCATGCCTAACGGTTACGCCAATATCGCCATAAAGCAAAATACAAATACTTACAAAAGTTAAGGCAAAAACTGCTATCCAATAATTTTTTGTAGGCACGTTTAAAGGTTCCTGCGCCTTTGTATATAAACTATTCATTTTATAGTCCCCTTCTGAATCTTTTTTAGTTTTTTTATAGTGGTAATATAGCTTAAAATAAATTTTCCAAGTTTACGCTTTGAAACTCCAGCCTTTCTCTCTTCAAAGTAGATTGGAACTTCTTTTATGTCATAATCCTTTTTAGTCATAACTAATTTAATTAAGATTTCTTCTACAATGTCAAAATTAGAACACGTTAATGATAAAGATTTTATTTGTTCAGTTCGGTACATTCTGTAGCTATCAGAAATGTCCTTTGCCTTTATTCCAAACAAAAGACGGTAGGTCACATTAAGGATATAGCTCATAGCTTTGAGCACGAAGGGATTTTGCGTATTTCCGCCCTTTGTATACCTAGACCCAATAATTAAATCATGACTTTTTTGCATTTCTTCATAAAAATCTTTTATATACTTTGGGTCATGGCTTCCGTCTCCGTCCATTACAACAGTATAATCATACTGCGCACAAGGAAATCCTGTACGGATTGCATCTCCATAGCTGTTTCCGCCACTTCTTCTTATACAAGACGCGCCCTGCTCCTTGCAAACACTTTCCGTATTATCCATTGCCTCCATAGTATCTATGCAAAGAATTTCAGAGGGAATAGATAGCGCAGAAAGGTTTTCCTTAAGAATGGGAAGAATGTTTTTTAAGTTTTCCGCTTCTTGATATGAAGGAATTATTACACTTATTCCGTTTTTCATATTGTCTTTGCCCACTTAAGCATTTTTTCTATGCCCTCACGAGCTGTTACTTTAGGACTCCACCCTATTTTAGAATTAATCTTCTTTATGTCAGCTACGAACACTTTTTGGTCGCTCTGGCGCACAGGAAGCATTGTATACTTCATTTTTATTCCAAGCATTTCGTTTAACATATCAAATAATTCAAGCAAGGAAAGGGACTGCGCCATAGTTCCACCTATGTTATACGCATTGCCACACACCTTATCCACGTTTTTTAATGCGGTGTAATAAAGGCTAATCATATCATCAGCATGAAGAATGTCTCGCACCTGTTTTCCATTACCAGAAATAGTAAAGGGTTCAGCACTCGGATTGTTATACAATTCTATGGCCTTAGCCACAAACCAGCCTATCCAGCCTTGGTCATACGTGGCAAACTGCCTTGAGCCATACATTGAAGAATGGCGGAACACTGTAGTTTTTATGCCGAATATGCGGTAAAAGTCAAGCATATATTGGTCAGCCGCTCCCTTTGAGCAGCCATAGGGAGAGCGGAAATCAAGGGGAACAGACTCGTCAAACCCATTTGGAAACTGCTTGCACACATAGCGTTTTTCCTTTTCCTCGTAATCATATTGCTCTAGGTCGCCATACACTTTGTTTGTGGAAGAAAAGAACACAGCCGTGTCAGGACTGTATTTTCGCAAGGAATCTAGCAGATTGACAGCCCCCATTGTGTTTATCTCAAAGTCCTTGTAGGGATTTTCTATTGAAGTTGTCATAGCAACTTGACCTGCAAGATGAAACACTGCGTCAAAATGATTGTTTTTTACAAGGGTTTCTACATCATTTTTATTTCTTGTGTCTCCATGCACAAAAGTAAAGTTTCCTAAGGTTTTTAGCCATTCAAGATTTTTTGAAGAGCCTCGTCGCGAAAGGTTATCAAAAACGGTAATATCATAAGCGTTTTTAATTCCATAAGAGGCAAGGTTACTGCCTAAAAATCCACATCCACCATTAATCAATATTTTCATTTTTTTATGGCCTCCACCATTTTTTTCATACCGTCTTTCCAGTATGTCATTTCTTTTTTATAACCTAATTCTCTAAGCCTTGTTAAATCTGCCACAGTGCTAGGCTCGTTAAGTCTTGCCTGTACAGCACCAAAATGTATTTCTGATTTTGAATTGCAAGTGTCCTTTAGATATTCAAGGATTTCGCGAATTGAAGGAGAGGTGCCAGAGCCGAGCGAGATATTTTCAAAATTGTTTTTTATACTGTCTGTTTTTGCAAGAAAGCACAGCACAGCAACAACATCATCTATAGCAATATAGTCTCTTCTTTGCCTGCCTTCTGTAACATCAAGATTTTTATCTGCAAGAAGTTTGCTTATGGAAGAATGTATAAAACGGTTTTTAGGCTCATCGCTTCCATAAAAGGCCTCTAGCATAATATTTACAAATTGTACGCTCCCCGTCTTAGAATAAAACTCACCAAGCTCTGAGAATTGCTTTTTTGTAAGGGAGTAAAGATTCAGTGATGAGGGTAAACTTGTACTGATGTTTATATATCTACAGGCATTTTTCTTTGTAGATTTAGTCTGCATAATGCTTTTCATAAGCTGGGAAGGAAAGCCATAATTTGAATCAACCGTTTTTTCAAGGAATTTTACATCCGTTTCATAGCAGCACGTAGTAGAAAAAACGACATCGGGAGAAAAGTTCTGCATCATCAAAAATAAGTCGTCATTAATTAATTCACAAAGAGAAAAGTTCTGGGGATTTTCTAAACTGATTTTCTCTAATTCTTTGTTTGTTTTTCTCGTAATACCGAGAACAGTGTTTTTCTCTTTTAAGAGCTGTGAAATAATATGCGTTCCCAAATATCCAGAGGCACCAGATACTGCAATTTTCATAGGGCATTACCCTTAGTCAAAGACCTATGACTAGGGGTGAACAAATAGCAGATGCACGATGAGTATAGAAATGATGTAGATTTAAAGATAGAAAAGACTTTTTCCTGTAAAGAGACAGTTATTGCTGAATTGCTGAATTGCTGAATTGCTGAATTGCTGAATTGCTGAATT
>CAJOPO010000457.1 GCA_905236315.1 uncultured Treponema sp. | reverse complement strand
GATTCGATAGATTCTTCCACAATGCAACGTCTGCTAGCATTGTGTGTTCAGAATGACACGTTTAACATAGCATACATTTCGTAACACGTCCAAAAATTAAATAAGTTTTATTTCTTGCTATAAATCAATTACTGGTTTATACTATAATGTATGGAACATAAAATGATTCTTTCTGCTTCAGGCTGGAGAAAAGTCTTTGCAGAGTCAGGAGACGGTGAGGATAGCTCGCCAAATATTGGTAGCACAAATAAGGCATTATGCGCTTTAATAGGGCAGACATTTGCCGACTTTATAATATCCCGAACAGGAAAAAGTTCTCCCATAGTAGCGGTAGGAATGGATACTAGACCTACTGGCAAAGAAATTATAGATATTATTTTAAGGGTGCTAATAGCTAATAAATTAACTATTAGATACATAGGTATAGCCGCCGCCCCCGAAATTATGGCTTATGCTAGAGGCTTAGACGGTTTTCTTTATGTATCTGCAAGTCATAACCCCATAGGTCATAATGGAATCAAATTTGGACTAAACGATGGTGGTGTACTGCCAGGAAACACAATAAGTAAGTTAGCAAGAAACTTTACTGCAAAATGTGAACAAGAAGACGCAGAGGAATATGCCTTAAATATTGTAAATCAATGTCCAGAAGGGGAATTAAATTTAGTATATACCCTATCAGACCAGTATAAAAAAGAAGCCTTATGGACCTATGAAGACTTTATTCGTACCGTTATTACAGGAACGCAAAACATAAAAGAGCAAGACCTTGTGTTTGATACTATAAGAAAGGGACTCTCCGAGCGACCTCTTTCTGTAGTATGCGATATGAATGGTTCTTCAAGGACACTATCTATAGATAAAAGATTTATTCCAGGCTGTGGCATAGACTTCTTGCCTTTTAACAATGAAGCAGGTCATATAGCGCACGCAATTATTCCAGAACCAGAAAATCTAGTTCACTGTGCAGATGTTATGCAAGACCTTAGGCGAGACGGTAACGAGGATGTCTTACTAGGCTATATGCCAGACTGCGATGGAGACCGTGGCAACATAGTATACTGGGATTATAATGTAGACTTAGCGCGTACCATTCCTGCACAAACGGTTTTTGCTTTGAGTGTTTTAGCAGAAAGTGCCTTTGATATATGGAAGCAAGAATATCTACCAAGACACAGCCTTTTATGGAAAGCAAGTACAAAATATCGCAAAAAGGCCGTTGTTGTAAACTGCCCCACTTCTATGCGTATCGATGAAATATGTAAGGTATTTGGCATTGAAGTGTTCCGTGCAGAAGTAGGAGAAGCAAACGTAGTAAATCTTGCACGTGAAAAACGTGTTACAGGTTATGAAGTGCGCATACTAGGCGAAGGTAGCAATGGTGGAAACATCACATATCCTTCTAGCGTAAGAGACCCTGTGGCAACCCTTTTTGCCATTGCCAAATTGCTTCTTATAAGAGATAGCAAAAACGAAGATGGCACTATAACAAAAGGTTTGTTCCATATTTGGTGTGATAAATCTGGTAATGATTTAGGCTATCGTGAAGATTTTACACTTTCTGATATAATTAAAACCTTGCCTGCCTATACTACTACGGGGGTTAGCGAACAAAGAGCTATCTTAAATGTGCAGACAGAAGACAAGGGCAGACTAAAAGAATTGTTCCAAGTTATCTTTGAAAGTGAATGGGAAATCCACCGTGAAGAAATGGAAGCTATATATGAAATTTATTCATATCAAGCAGTTCTTACAAACGGAACAAAAGAAGTTTCTGGTGCGCTTAACTGGAATAACGGTAATGGCGGCTTAAAGATTAAGTTCTTTGATGCAGAAGAACGTCCTGTTGCATTTATATGGATGCGTCCTAGTGGAACAGAACCTGTTTTCCGCGTTATGTGTGATGTAAAAACAGGGGAAGAAGTGGCAGAGCGCACTTTATTACGCTGGGAAACTTCTATGATTAGAAAGGCAGATGCGGCTTCTAGTGCAGACGGAAGTTCACAAAGTTCCCCAATGGAAGAGGTTGACCCCACACAAGTAATAGATGACGAAGAAGAACTTTAAGATGTCTTTCAAAGCAACCTGTTCTGAAAATGAAGTTTCCGAACAGGTTTAATATATTTTAAATATTATAGATGGAGCGGTATTATTATGGACGAAAAAGAAATTTTAGCACGTGCAGAACAGTACATTGCAGAAGAAAAAGATTCTTCATTTAGCGATGAAGTTCGTGAACTTGTAGCAAAAAAAGACATGAAAGAACTAGAAGACCGTTTTTATCAGAGTCTTGAATTTGGTACAGGTGGTTTGCGTGGCGTTATGGGCGGTGGTACAAACCGCATGAATACACTTAATATTTCTAAAGCTACACAAGGGCTTGCAAATTATATTATAAAGGCTTTTCCAAAAGAAGCTAAAGAAGGCACTTTAAGTGCTTGCATTGCTTATGATAGCCGCAACAATCATGACAAGTTTAGCGATATTACCGCTCGCGTATTTGCTGCTAATGGCATAAAAGCATATTTATTTACAAGTTTGCGTCCTACCCCAGAATTAAGCTATGCTATACGTGTCTTAGGCGCAAAGACTGGCGTTGTTGTAACGGCAAGCCACAATCCTCCCAAATATAATGGATATAAAGCTTACTGGAGTGATGGTGCTCAGGTAGTTGAACCACATGATAAGGGCATTATTGATGAAGTTAATGCTGTAAAAGAAGTAAAATTAATAGATAGAGAACAAGCTATAAAAGAAGGTAAAATTGTTCTTATAGACAAAGAAATTGATGATAAGTTCCAAGCAATGATAAAATCAAATCTTTATCGCCCAGAGCTAATAAAAGAAAAGGCTTCTAGTGTAAAGGTTGTGTATACTCCATTGCACGGTACTGGTGCAATGCACGTAGAAAAAGTTTTAGGCGACTTAGGCTTAAACGTAATCACAGTTCCTGAACAGAGAGAAGGGGATGGTAACTTCCCAACTGTAGAAAAACCAAATCCGGAAGAAGCTCCAGCTTTAAAGATGGCTGTAGATTTAGCAAAGAAGACAAAGGCTGATGTTGTTATGGCAACTGACCCAGACGCAGATAGATTTGGAACTGCATTCCCTGATAAAGATGGAAACTACGTTCTTGTAACAGGAAACCAAATGGGTGCGCTTTTAGCAGATTATGTTTTACTTTCTAAGAAAGAATTTAATAAAATGCCAGCAAATCCTGTTTTAATACGTTCCATTGTAACAAGTCCTTTTGTTGATAAGGTTGCAGAATATTATAATGTAACTGTAAAAGAAGTGCTAACAGGCTTTAAGTGGATTGCTTATGAAGAAGAGCAAATGGAAAAAACTGGCAAAGAGCACTACGTATTTGGTTTAGAAGAAAGCTACGGCTACTTAGTAGAACCTGAAGTTCGCGATAAGGACGGAGTTTCTGCTGCGGCAATGTGTGCAGAAATGACTTTGTATTGGGCAAGCAAGGGTAAGAGTTTACTAGAACGCTTAAATGATTTGTATAAGCAGTTTGGCTACTTCCAAGATGCAGCTATTAGCAAATATTTTGAAGGTGTTTCTGGTCCCTCTATTATGGGTGGCATTATGACCAAGCTCCGCAATGAAGGATTAAAGACTTTAGGAGGCAAAAAAGTAGTTTGCATACGCGATATTCAGCAGCAAGTAGCATTTGACCCAGCCAATCCTTCACAAAAGCAAAGTCTTTCATGGCCAAAGAGCAATGTTTTACAGTTCTTCTTAGAAAACGGTACTATAGTAAGTGCACGTCCTTCTGGAACAGAGCCAAAGATTAAGTTCTATATTAATAGCACTGTACCAGTAAAAGAGGCTACAGATGAGGCTCTTAACAACGCAAAGAAAGAAGCAAACGACTTTATTGCAACCCTTTCTGCAGAAATAAACAAGATTCTTGATGAAGCAAAATAAGAAGTCGCTTTATAAAAGATAAGATTTCATTGTAAAAAAAGAACTTAGGTTATTGCTAAATGCTTTATAAAACCTAAGTTCTTTTTTTATGTAGTTTTTATTTATGGGAACCTCGAAAAACTCCCTTTCAGAAAGTTTTTCGAGGTTCCTGCGAGTTGTAAGTCGCTATAATAGCGCGACT
>CAJOPO010000456.1 GCA_905236315.1 uncultured Treponema sp. | reverse complement strand
ATACAAATTGGGCAGCTGAATTAAAAGATGATGATGTACTTGCTGTACAAAATGCAATGGATATGTTAGAAATAAATAGCATTGCAGATACTGCGTTTAATAATTTAAGTGATGGTCAAAAGCAACGTGTTATGATTGCAAGAGCAATATGTCAAGGAACAAAAGTTATCTTGTTTGATGAACCACTTTCTTATTTAGATATTCGATATAAATTGCATTTTTTATCTATTATTAGAAAACTTGCCGCTAAGGGAATATGTATAATTCTATCTATGCATGAAATAGATTTTGCCCAAAAAATTGCAGATAAAATCCTCTTTGTAGGTGGTCAAAAAACTTTTTTAGTGCCTAGCGATGAACTTTATTCTTCTAAAATAATAGAAGATTTTTATAAAATAAGTGACTCCTCTTATGATAGCCTTTTAGGAACAACAGAACTAGAAGCTATAAAAGGTAATCCAAAATATTTTGTCATTTCGGATTCTGGTTCTGGCATACCTGTATATCGTTTTTTGCAAAGAAAGGGAATACCTTTTGCCGCAGGTATATTATATAAAAATGATGTAGACTATTTTATTGCTAAAAAACTTGCTTCTGTAATTGTTTCACAGGAGGCTTTCACTCCTATAGGATGTGAATTATATGATAAGGCTTGTAGTCTAATTTCTACTTGTGATTGTGTTATAAATGCGGGCGTTCATATAACAAGTTATAATAGTATTATAAAAGATTTGCTAAACTTTGCTGGAGATAAATTATGTCAAAAGCCATTATGATACAAGGTACTATGTCAAATGTTGGTAAAAGTATAATTACTGCAGGACTGTGCCGTATCTTTAAGCAAGATGGATATATTTCTTGTCCATTTAAGTCTCAGAATATGGCTTTAAACTCTTATGTTACAACTGAAGGTCTTGAAATGGGGCGTGCACAAGCAATGCAAGCGGCAGCGGCTAAGATTCCTCCTTCAGTATATATGAATCCTATTTTATTAAAACCCACAAGTAGTCATAGTTCCCAAGTAATAGTAAATGGTGAAGTTGTGGCGGATATGGCAGCTAAAGATTATTTTTTATATAAAGAAAATCTATGGTCTGTTATAGAATATTCGTATAGTAAGCTTTCTTCTTTTGCAGATATTATTGTGGTAGAAGGAGCGGGAAGCCCTGCGGAAATAAACTTAAAAAAAAATGACATTGTTAATATGGGGCTTGCTTTGCATTTTGATATTCCTGTTTTATTAGTTGGTGATATTGATAGGGGGGGAGTATTTGCCCAACTTGTGGGTACTATAGAGCTATTAGAAAAGAAAGAGAGAGAAAAGATAAAGGCTCTAATAATAAATAAATTTAGAGGAGATGTTTCCTTATTATTTACAGGAATTGATATGCTAGAAGATAGGTGTGGCAAAAAAGTTATTGGCGTTGTACCTTATACTGCTTTGCATATTGATGATGAAGATAGTCTTTCTTGTCGTTTGAATGTAAAAAAATCTTTATCAAATTGTATAGATATAGCAATAATAAAACTACCATATATCTCTAATTTTTCTGACTTTACCGCATTAGAGTTTTACCCCTGTGTTAATGTGCGCTATGTTGAATCTTGTAATGAATTAAATATGCCTGATTTATTAATTATTCCAGGAACAAAAAATACAGAAGAAGACCTTAAATGGTTATGGAATACTGGTCTTGCGTCTTTTATAAAAAATATAGCTTTTAGTGGGAAAAATATCATAGGAATATGTGGGGGCTATCAAATATTGGGAAAGTGCATTTATTCTAGTGCAGGAGAAAGCATAACGGGGCTTGGACTTTTACCTATAGAAACTGAATTTGCTACTTATAAAACAAGAACTAGAGTAAATGCTATTGTAAATGGCGGAAAAGGAATATTTTCTTTATTAAACGGAAAGCACCTTAGTGGATATGAAATTCATAATGGAATAAGTCATTATTTAACAAAAGATAAAAGTTTTTTAACTTTGACCGATGAAAAGTCTTTGCAGGTTAAAGACGATGGCTTTTGTACTGAAAATGTATGTGGTACTTATTTGCATGGTTTTTTTGATAACAAAGAAATTGTACAAGCCTTATTAAAAACACTTGCAAACAAAAGGGGAATAAATGTAGATTTTAGTAATATAAAAACTTATCAAGAGTTGCAAGATGAGCAATTTGATATTCTTGCAGATGTTTTGCGCGAAAACTTAAATATGGACTATATTTATGGGCTTTTTTAAATTGATTTGCTTTTATGCTTTCTAAATGGATTTAGTAATGAATAAAGATTTTATTTGTATGCAGCCAGAAGAAATACAAAAAAAGAGTTTTGAAATTATACATAATGAATTAAAACAAAGAAATAAAATTATAAAGCCTGAACATTTAGATATTGTAACTCGTGTTATTCATACAACGGCAGATTTT
>CAJOPO010000455.1 GCA_905236315.1 uncultured Treponema sp. | reverse complement strand
TTTAATAATTCATGAATATGAAAAAGCTTTTGCCTACCCCAGTTTTTCACATTACCAACTCGTTCTGCTTGTAGGTATTCGACTACTAACTTAAAGTCACTTTTAAAGCGCAAAATCTCTTCATCTGTTAGCCATGCTAAATCAAAAACGTTAATCTTATAATCATTAATGAAGGGCTGTATATCCTGTGTTACAGAATCCCCTAATAGTCCAAAAAGGGACTTCTTTTCTGTCCACCTGCGTTTTGTTCCAAAGTGGAGAACTATTGTAATAACAGGATAATATGGTTCTCCGCTATTTACTTGCTTATAATATTCTGTAGCATCGTAGTTCATAGTGCGAATAGGCATTGCATAGTCAACTTTTGTCTGATTCTCTAAACCAAAGCAACTTATTCGCATTTTATTTTTTAACCAATATTTAGCAACATCACGCTCTTGCCATTTTAATTCATCAGCTAGTTTGTATGATGAAACTGGCTGGGCATCTACTAAATCATTTTCGTTTACAACTTGCTTTCCTTTAAAAAGTAAAGCATTTACGATGTCAGCAAATACTTCATTGTATGCTTCTAAAATCTTTTCGCTTACATCTTTACTACCCATAGCTAAATTATACTATCATCTTGGACAAGTAGCAATAAAAAAAGGCATCCTATGTAAAATCCATAGAATGCCTTCTTATGAAGTTAAACGTTAAATTAGAACCAGAAGCGGAAACCTAAGTTAACAGGAAATCCCCAAACAGGGAAAAACGGTTCACCACCTATATCTACACCTAATTGGGCTGCAATTTGCAAATAAATTTCAAGAGGTTCTATTACATACCAGTTCAAGCCAATAACACCACGACCAGCAACTAAGAAGTCAACATTACTTCCTACACCAAGCCCAGCTGCAAGTCCCAAACCATAATACCAGCCTAATGGACCTGAACCAAGTGTTGTAATTGTCGGATTGCCAAACCACCAGTCTGCTGTAAGACCTATACGTGTATAATATGCATCAATAGCGAATATACAAGGAAATTGTTCTACTTTTAATGTTAAGGCGGCTCCCCAATACCCACTACCAATAACATGACCAAACTGAGCACCAATACCTGTCTTTGCAAAAGCACCAGCAGAAACTGCCACGATTAATGCAGCAAATACTGCAAGAAATTTCTTGTTCATGTTTATTCTCCTTATATTTACTCCTGTAGCAAACATTAGTAAATACGCCATTATTATATTTAAATAAAAATCTTATTCAAGAGAAAAAATACAGTTTTTTTATAAATTTTTGTAACCATCTATATCAAAAACGGTTTTAGATAGCATACTAGACACTGATGTGTTATTCCGAACCTATCCTCTATCCTCTATCCTCTAAATTCTAAGTTCTATTTCCTAAGCTCTACTCTAGTCCAAATTCTTTTATAAGTTGCTCTCTGTAGGCACGGTCAGATGAAGCTTTTATTAAATCAGGTATGCGTCCTGAATTAATAAGAATATTATTTAGTGAAAGTATTAAATTACTCACTTCTGCTTTTCCTGCTGCAAGACCTTCTGTTCTACCTATGCTTATTCCTTCTGCTCGGCCAGCTGCAAAACCTTCTTTTCTCACCTTTTCAAAGACATTATACATATTAGCACCTCCACTCTTGATTTTCTCTACAGGAATTTGTATTTCTTCAAAATCTTTATTTCCAGGACAATACTTTCATTAATTTAAGAGTTTCGTCCACGTGCCGTATTGTTTCTGTGCTTGGAATATAATAAACCTGTTCGGAAATTTCAGTTTCAGAACAGGTTACTTTGAAATGCGATGTTTAAAATCGCGCTATTTTAGCGATTTTAAACTCGTCGACTTGGGCGGAAACAGGGTTTCCGAACAAGTCCAATTTTTATTCTTACATATCTGCACAAAATAGTCTGCAACAATGCGAAAATCACTCTTAAATTTCTTTACAGTTTCTTCCTCTAGCCATGCTATTTCAAATATATTCACTTTATAATCACTTACGTATGGCTTTAAGTCTTCTGGTATAGTTAAACACTCATGCAGAGTATGTGGCTTTTCCCATCTTTTCTCTCCGAAATATAACACTAAAGTGACTACAGGGTAGAGTTTAGCCCTATATGTTTCTTTTTCCTCTTTCTTTAGCAGTTGTGCTCTATATGCGGCCCCATCATAACTGATTATTCTAAGTGGAATATCCACATCTATTGCAGTTTGGTTTTCTAGTCCATATAGACAAATGTGAATATTAGCCTCGTTAGTGTTCCAATATTTTGCAACATCTCTTTCTTGCTCGTGTATCTTAGTATCATCTGCCTTATATTGCGATAGAGCATTTGCATCTGTTAAAGAATCTTCTTTTACAACATTTCTTCCATCGAATAAAAGTACATTAATTATATTCGAGAAAACATCATTATATGCTTCTAGAGTCTTTTCTGTTATGTCTTTTTCACCCATAATACTAATTATATTGAATAGCTAATAATTTTACAACTTTAATATCACAGTTTTAGTGTGTTATCCTA
>CAJOPO010000454.1 GCA_905236315.1 uncultured Treponema sp. | reverse complement strand
TATGGTATGAAAAGCAAAGACTATTATGGGTAAAAGAATGTATGTAGGCTGCAAAGTAGTAGATTCTGAAAGTAGTTTGGAATTAGAGTTTTCGTTTTGAAGTGATAATTTTTTTGTTATGCGAGGCGCAATTAAAAAACAATAACTTAGTGCTATAATAAAAAACAAAGGTAAATATCTTAGGCAAAATTTCCCAATATTGAGCGCGGCTCTATTAAGTTTACTATGAGCATCGGTAGCTTGTGCAAATATGGAATGTGTCCAGTAGAGAGGAAAGCATAGCGTTACCAATGAAAATATTACAAGTGTTAAAACAGCACAGAAAATAAAATATTTTAAGCAGGTTTTCTTTCCTTTAACAATAGCGTAATACAGCATAACAGGAAACGCTATAAAAGCCATATATTGTTTTGTGAAAAACGAAATTACTGTAAGTAAGGCTGGAATAAAAACGTTATCAGGCTTTTTATATATGCAAAGAAACAATAAGGACATAACAAATATAGAAAGGGCTTCTGGGCGGTGGGTAAAGAGCAAAACCCCAAACATAGAAGAGAACGTCATATTGTAAAGTACAAGCAAGATAAAAAGCAGGGGACGCATTTTTTTGCAAAATAAATCCTTTACGATAAAGTATATGGCAATAGCTGAACCAAACACAGAACCTAGATTGATTACATAGTTTGCCGCTATTATGCTAATGTCAGTTACTTTACAGATTAAGGCGGCTAATAAAGGAACTAGTATTGTATAAAGATATGTAAACGGCACATTACCTTCTGTCAGGGCTGAAAACGAATAAGGATTTTTGCCTTCTAGAAAGTATTGCGTTGTCATATAACTTGCAAAGCCCCTACATTCATTTAATGTGTTTGCCTGTATGCCAGAAGAAACCACATTTGCTATCATATATGCAGTCTTTATGAATAACAAAGCGCATATAATACAAGAAAGACCGTAGAGAGAATAAAAAAGAATTTTGCCAAGCGTATTTAATTTGCCTTTTGAAAATAAAAATATAAAAACGCTAGAGGCTATATCTATCAATAAAAAAATTACTTCTAGCTTTACAAGTATATGGTGCCAAGCCGCCTGTTTTATGCTTCTACCTAACAAATGTTCTGTAATGCTAATGATTAGGCTCCTTACTAGCGGAACGAATACTAGCATGGAAAGCAAGCCTATTATAACGGTGGCAAGAAATAAGTGCTTTAGTATTGTGTTGTTTTTATTCATATTTCACTTCTCTCCTATGCAATAGTATTGCCCCCCCCTATACATTTCTTTAGGTATTTTTCTATCCATAAGAGTTTTAAGAAAAAAGACCTGCGGGGCATAAAGATAGTAAATGAGGTTTTTACGTTTCTAAAAAGTGCTTTTTTTAGTTTTTTCTTTAGTTGGCTATGAAACTCTAACTTTACCCCCTTATCAAAGGGGCAGTCGTGTACAACTTTTACTGTTAGAGGATTTAGTGGGTTATGCTCAAAGATAATAACCTTACCGCCTTGTTTTAACACTCTGTAAATTTCTTTTAATGAATCAAGTCTATTTTGTGGTTCTATATGATGAAATACGCAAGAGGCAAAAACCACATCAAAGGTTTCGTCTGCAAAGGGAATAGTGCTTCCGTCATAATCATAAAAAGAACATGAGGGAAGCTCTCTTTCTTTTGCCACCCTAATGCTTTCTTTAGAAACATCAATGCCTGTGTATGTGTAGCCTGTGCAAAGTTTTTGTATAAAGCAAGCCGTGTTCCCATCTCCACAGCCAAAGTCCAAAATAGACTTTCCGCATAAGTAATCTTTTACTTCTACAATCTTGTATTCGCTAAAGTAATCTCTGTCTGCTCCGCTTACTTCTTTTACACTTTTTTCATGAACATCGTTATAATTTTCTGCAAAATTATCAAATTCAGTATTTTTCATAATACACCTTTGTTAGAAGTTTTTATCCTCCACTATAAAGTTTGGTCTGTTTCTTGAAGAATCAAAGTTTCTCCATATATATTCACCTAAAAGACCTAAGGTGAGCATGATTATGCCAAAGCTAAACAACTGAAATATAAATAGCAAAGCCCAGCCTTGTATGTTTATCTTTCCTAGACACTTTTGTATTAAAACAACAACTGCCCAAATAAAGGCTCCCAAAAAGGATATGAAGCCTGTAATGCTTGCAAACTTTATTGGAACTCTAGAAAAATTAAATAGTGTGTCTTTTACAAGTTTTATTTTCTTTTTTAGGGTATAACGGCTTTTACCTATTTGGCGCGCAAGGCGTGTATATGGAACTTCTGCTGTTTTAAAACCACTCCAAAGTATCTGCCCTGTAAGCGCACTGTTGTTTTCATCAAGCGTAATTAAAACGTCTATAACCTTTCTGTCTATTAAGTAGACGTCAAAGCCATGCTTTGGCATTGTTTTTAGGGCACTAAGTCTAACTAGGGAGTAATAAAAATTTGCAAAAAACACTTTGTCTATGCTTTCTTCTCTTCCTTCGCGCACTGCAAGAACAACGTTATTTCCCTCTTTCCATTTGTTTACCATATCCAGAATAAGTTCTGTAGGCTCTTGTAAATCTGCGGCTTTGAACACGGCGCAGTCTCCTGTGCAATAGTTAAGCCCTGCAAGGACTGCTGAATGAGAGCCAAAGTTTCTTGAAAGTTTTATTATCTTTATGTGGCTGTCTTTTGAAGCAAGTTCTTGCATTACTTTATATGAATTATCTTTAGAGCCATCATCAACCATAACTATTTCATAATCATAGTCTATAACGTCTATTACTTTTTCTTTTATGTCGTTATAAAGAGGAACAAGATTTTTTTCGTTATAATATACGGGAACTATAATTGATACTTTCATAATACGACCTCATTAAACTTTTTTAACATATTTTTATGTAATGCTACTACCTTCTTTTATCCAATCTGTAAATTTATATTTTATGGTGTTTCCGATTATGTTTTTTAGCTTTATATCATCAAAGACTGTGCTGCCAGACTCAATTCTTAAAGCTGCACTAGGCCATTCTATATGTTTTACATTTACGTTATATTTTGCTGCTATAAGATTTGCTATTTGCTGTAAACTATAATCTTCTCCACCTATGTTAAAGACATCATTTAGGCAGTCATTAGAAAGGGCTGCTTTATAAAAAGTTTCACATAAATCTTCTATATAAGTAATGCTTCTTCTTTGTAAGCCATCCCCATATAGTGTGATGTCTTTTCCATTCTGTGCCTTGCCTAGCATAAACTCTGCTGTCCCATAAGAACTAGCGTGCTCTATCATAGTGCCATAGGGAACGCATATTCTTAATATGAGATAATTTATTCCAAAAACATTCTTGAACTGTTTTAAGTATTGCTCACAAGAAAATTTATTTATGGCATAGACGGTTTTAAACTCTTTTTCAGAATCTTCTTTTAAAGGTTTTTCAGAGCCTTTATATACAAGCCTTGTAGAAGGGAAAATTATCTTTGCCTTTGAGTTTTGTCTTTGATATTCGTTAAGAATATTTAAAAGAGAAATTTCATTTATATTTATAAAAGTCTTAAAATTGCTAAAGCCATCTTGGCTACCTGTTTTTCCTACAAACATAAAGATAAGGTCAGCATTCATATTTATGACGCTAGTTCCTTCTTGTGAAAGAATGTCTATTTGCTTATATGGCTCTTCACTATCAAATTGGACTTCATTGTAATCATATAAGCCTATAATGTTTATATCTGTTTTTTTCTTTAAATAGTAAATTAAATTTCTTGCTATGTAACTATTTGCACCTATAATAATTGCCGTCATTTTGCCCTACTTATTTGAATAATTTTTAAACTGCTCTACAAGACAAGCTTGTGCTTGAATATTTTTGTAGCTTTGCTCTCTCTTTTGTTCATCAAAAATGCAAGACTTAAAATATTGAATGGAATTAAAAAAAGTATCATCTTCAGAAAGTGCAATTTTATCTATAACACCATTCTTTTCTATAAGGACTTCTGGAGTAAAACCAACAGGGGCGGTTAAAACTCTGTTAGTGTTTAAGGTTCCTTTACTGCCCCATACTTCAAGACTGCACTTGTAATTGTTGTCCATCCCAAAGGAAACTTGAGCTGTTACACCATAGTCGTTTACAAGAGTTGCGGAACCGTACATATCAACTTCAAAGCCATCTATATAATTACTTTGCGAAAAAGTTATCCTTGCACTTTCTCCTAGTAGAAGGCGTGCATACTTTAAGGTATAACCTCCTGCATCTAGTAAGGCTCCTCCGCCTAAGTCCTTATTATATCTAAAATCATTTTTTGCCCTTAGGGGAAAGCCAAATGATATTCTGTAAAGTCTAACCTCTCCTACAGCCCCACTTTGTATGAGTGCATTAATTTCGCTTATTTGTTTATGGAAGACAAACATATAATTTTCGTGCAGGGCGAGATTTTCTTTTTGCGCAATAGTTATTAAATCTTGTGTGTGTTTTGCACAGGTGGAAGAAGGCTTTTCTAGTAAGACATGCTTTTTGCTTTGTAATGCTTCCTTTGCCCATTTGTAATGTAAGGCTGGGGGTAGGGGAATATAAAGGGCATCAAGCTCTGGAGAGATGGCTATATCTTTATAGCTAGGAAATATTTTTCCGCCATAATGCTTTATAAATTCTTTAGCTCTCTCTTCTTGTCTTTCGTATTCAATGCCTATGCCCACAAACTCAAAAGAATTATCTTTATTTAAGGCGGGCATAAATCTTCTAAAAGCAACATCTGAAGGGCAAATAATGCCAAGTTTTATTTTTTTAGTGTTCATAGTGGCAATAAGGATAATAAGTTTCTAAGCTGTATATTAAGGCAGTTATTTACCTGTGTTAACAAATTTAGACTTTGAAGTGTACACCATACGTAATCATTTGCTTCTTTGCAGTCTTTTAAAATGTCTTCTTGTATTTCTAAAATAATATTTCTATTTTCTTCATGATAAAATCTTCCACCTTCCTCTGAAAGTAGGGTGTCAAAAATTATGTTTTTGTTATCCTTTGAGATGTCTGTAATGATTTTTCTAAAATATTTATCAATAGAGTTTTCTTCTTTTGCGGTATGAGAGGCTTCCCACTGAATTGTAGGGGCGAGTTCTACCTTATCAAAGCAACCAATTTCCGCTTTTATCTTTACTAAAAACTTTCTAGTTTTGCCAAATACTTTTGTAATTAATGCAAAAGTTGCTCTACCTAAGGCTTTAAATAAAGGCTGGCTCCAATGCTTTACCTCTCTGCCTTCTATTTCAATATCATAATATCTAACTACAAAATCTGAATTTTTGTTGCACGTTATTCCGTATTCATCTACTGTCCAGTCAATCAGTTGATTTAGTGGAGTGCGCACAATGGAGGTTTCATGAAGCATTTTATAATTGTTAATTTTTTGATAAATGTTTGCAAAGTCTTCTTGAATATCTTTTGAAGCAAAAAGGCTGTTATACAACGCCTCATCTGTAAAATACGCCTTTGTGCTAGGTTCTTTTTCAAAGGCAAAGGGAATACCAGAGATAACTGTTCTAGTGTCCATATTTACAAGGTTATCGACACGCATTAACTCTTTTAGTTGCCCAAGTGTCATCCAAATAAAATTAGGCAAAAGAGGAAT
>CAJOPO010000453.1 GCA_905236315.1 uncultured Treponema sp. | reverse complement strand
CGGCATATAAAACTGGTTTATGGTTCTTTAGTGCAACTTTATAATATTCGCTTATTATGTTAGCCATATACGCTCCACCACGTAATGAAGCATAAATAATATCAGGAACAAAATTATCTTCGTGATAAATCTTATGAGCTAACATAAGAGCATTGTTTCTAACTGTGTCATATTGCAAAAATTCTTTCATGTTTTACTCCTTAAGATAACGTAAGTTCAGACTGTTCTATATTATTAGAAATCATTTTTAATTTTTCAAAATAAACTAGTAATTCTTTATCATTTGAATCAATTATAACCTGAGAACTGTTTTCTCGTTTACCACTTAAAAGCAACATAGCAAGGGAGTCTTCAACTTCTCTTTGAATAAGACGACGCAAGGGACGTGCACCCATAGAAGGCTCAAACCCATGCTCCACCATATATTCACGAGCTTTAGGCTTTACCATAAGTTCTAAATCTTGCTCTTTTAAACGCTTTTCTAAATCTTGTAATTGGATGTCTAATATGGAATACATTTGCTCCTTTGTAAGAGCATCAAAAACAACTATATCATCAATACGATTTAGTAGCTCTGGAGGCATTATTTTTTTTAATTCCTCTAATGCACTTACCTTTATTTCATTATATGGTAAAATTCCAGTTTCTAAATTAGAAAAGCCCATACGAGAGTCTGTAGTGATTTCCCTTGCACCTGCATTGCTTGTCATAATTATAACAGTATTTCTAAAACTTACAGTATGCCCTAAATTATCAGAAAGCTCACCTTCCTCTAACATTTGCAAAAGTAAATTAAAAATATCAGGATGTGCTTTTTCGATTTCATCTAGCAAAACAACAGAATAAGGATGTTGGCGAACCTTTTCAGTAAGCATTCCTCCTTCATCATAACCAATATATCCTGGCGGAGCACCAACTAAACGGCTTGCATTTTGCTTTTCCATAAAATCACTCATATCTACTCGAATAAGCGCATCTTCTGTACCAAAAAGGAATTTTGCAAGTGCTTTTGCTAATTGAGTTTTTCCGACCCCTGTGGGTCCTAAGAATATAAAGGAACCTGTTGGACGTTTTATGGAAGAAACACCAGCCCTACTTCTTCTTACTGCACTACTTATAAGTTTTATAGCATCATCTTGTCCAACAACATCTTCATGCAGTGCTTTTTCCATATTCAAAAGTTTCGTTGCTTCACCATCATCTAATTTTTCTACAGGAATTCCTGTCATTGTACTTATTATGCGCTGAACATCCTCTACACTAACATGCTTTCGCTCTTCACTATCGCTACTCTTCCAGATTGAATTAAATTCATCTAACTGTCGTCTAAGTTGTTGTACTTTATCTCGCACCATAGCAGCTCGCTCATAATCTTGATTCGCCACGAGCGAACGCTTCTCATCAGATAGGTCTTCTATAGTTTTTTCTAATTGTTCAATTTCAATAGGACGTTCTGAATCTTGGATTTTCTTTGCAGCTCCTGCTTCATCCAATATGTCAATAGCCTTATCTGGTAAAAAACGTTCTGGAACATATCTTGTGCTGTATCGAACAATAGTTTTTATTACCTCGTCATCATATACTACGCGATGATAATCTTCATAATGTTTTTTTAGACCATTTAAGATAATGGCAGTTTCGACTTCAGTAGGCTGTTCAACTTTTACCATCTGAAAACGTCTAGTAAGTGCACTATCCTTTTCTAAATATTTGCGATATTCCTTTGTTGTTGTTGCACCGATTACTTGTATTTCACCTCTGCTAAGAGCAGGCTTTAGCATATTACTAGCATCCATTGCCCCCTCAGGTCCACCAGCCCCTATTATTGTATGCAACTCATCTATAAAAAGAATTATATCTCTAGATTCTTTTACCTCTTTCATAATTCTTTTCATACGTTCTTCAAACTCACCACGATACTTAGTACCTGCTATAAGTGCACCTAAATCCAAAGAAAGAATTCGTTTTTTTAATAAATCTCTAGGAACACTTCCTCTTGCTATATGTTGAGCTAATCCTTCAACTATTGCCGTTTTTCCGACACCTGGGTCACCAACAAGAACAGGATTATTTTTTGTCCTTCGGCTTAATATTTGTATCACTCTATGTATTTCTTTTTGCCTTCCAACAATAGGGTCTGTTTGCTCTTCTTTTGCATCTTGCGTTAAATCACGAGAAAATTGAGATAAAATACCATTAGTTCTAACTCGTCGTTGTGTAGTTCCATCAGACATCATTGGTACAACACCCTGCATATTTGAATATATATTATTATCAGCATCACTATTTTTTGCAGAAGAAGGTATTTTTCTTTCTATTTCTGAAGTATATTGCCTTGCTTGCTCTAAAGAAATTCCTGCTTTTATAAAATAGGATTGAATAAGAGATTGTTCTTCTCTAATTGAAGCAAGTAAAATGTGTTCAGTTCCCACATAGTCACAATGTAACATACGAGCTTCTATAGAAGCAACTTCTAGTAAGGTTTTCAAACGGCTTGTTTGTGGTAAATCATTAAGTTCTGAATTAGGCATTCTTGCAGGCATACTCTGCTCTATTGTAAGTTGCAAAGTAAGAACGTTTATTCGCATTGCTTTTAAAGCTAAATATCCTAGCCCATCAGCTGATTTTAATAATGCTAACAAAACATGTTCTACATCTAATTGTTTACTACCTAAATTGTAAGCTTCTTCTGGTCCTAAAACTACTAATAAACGCTGGGAACGTGGCGATAAAACCATTGCCATAAAAGCTCCTCCTACAAAACGAGTTTTACGTGTTCAAAGGCTTCTTGTAATATCAAAGCACGTAAACGTTCATTTTTCTTTGTATTATTATCATTAACATCATTTTCAAAGTTAAAATTACCATTTTTAAGTACAAATTGTAAATGCCCTTCTTGAATACGATATAATAATGCATGAAGAACGGTATCACTTATTCCATCTAATAGCCCCATATCTAGTCCCCATTTTATCCCACTTATAATGGAAACAGATTCTCTTAAAGAAATAAACAGGCTAGAACGAGCTAACGCAAGAGAACGATACATATAATTACGAACATCACTAGGCATCAATTTTAAACACTCTTCCCTTGCAGAACGTTCTAATTCCTTTATTTTTTGTGCTTCCGCAGCAATAGAAGCAAGTTGGTCTAACTCTGAACCAGATTGACTATTTATGGATGAAATTTCATAGTAAGAACCTAATGAAGCACTAAAATCAGATGAGCCTAAGATAGTATTTATAGCATTCGAACCAAAACTTGTAGCAAAAGATATGCCTCTTGATGTCATATCAGCAGAAATATCTTTTATTCGTCCTAGCAATGAAAGCGAAGGAAGGTGAAAACGTAATGATAATTTCATACCACTACCTGCATCAGTTACAGAAGATGTTAAATAGCCAAAATCATAACTTGCTGCAAACTGAATTCTTTGTTGTAATCCTTTGTCAATTTCATGAGCTAAACTAAGTACACCATCTAAATCCATGCCAGCAGAAAAAACAGAAATACGCAGGTGGTCGATAAAATTAACAGTACAAGAAACTCTTCCATCAGTACGCATTATAATTCCAGTATTCTGGTCACCATCTGCACTTAGTATACCACGTTCCCTAAGAATACGGCTACCCATTTCATCTAAGCGATTCGTAGCAACAGCTTTAAACTCTTCACCATTTTCTAGATGATTAAAAGCATCAAAAACTATAGACTGTATTCTCTCTCCATCATTACCCCTTAACTTCTTAGGAAAAGGAAAATTTGCAAGATTACGAGCTACACAAATTTTTGTAGAAAGTACAACATCACTCTCTTGACCTGAAGCTGTATACCATGCATCTGAAGTTACACCTGACATTAATTACTCTCTCCAGAGGGGGCTACGCTATTATTTTCTGGAATTCCTGTTACGGCTGTATTTTCTAAAGCTTTTAAGTAATCTCTATACATAGCAGCTTTTTCATAATTTTCTTCTGCAACAGCAGCTTCCATTTTATTTTGCAAAATGATTCTATCATTTAATACAGAATGTACAGTGGCAAGTCGTTCTGGCATAGTCCCTGAATATGTACCACTTATGCCCCTTTTTTCCATAAATTTACGTATATCTGCCTTAAAAATAGAATAACACTCAGGACACCCTGCAAGACCAGTCTTTCTAATTTCTCCTATACTTGTGCCACAAACAGGGCACATTCTAGAGTTCTCCTCTACAATACGTTTAGTTACAACAGCAAGTTCCTTAAATAAATCACCTATAGATGCTTCTATACTTCTAGGGTCACTACTTATGCCTCGCTCCATTGCACATTCTATACACATATTTATTTTACGCTTTTGTCCATTGCTATTAACTTGTTCCAAAAAAATAACAGCATCACGTTCATGGCAAAAATCACAAATCATAAAACCTCAACCTTAATACACTCTCTATTATATCACACCTTACGTAATATATCCAATGGTTTTTCTTTACCAGCTTTTATGGCTGGAACAAAAGAAACAAAAAGGGATAAAACAAGTGTTCCTATAACAATAACTAATAGCTCTTTAAAAGGAACAGAAATAGGAATTTCTTGCAAATAATAAGCAGGATTTAATATTTTTATTTCTCCATAAAAATAATTATCTGCATTTATAATAATACAAACGCATTCAATAAAAATATTTACACATTTTTCCATAAAATTCAATATGGAATTTATATTTATGGCTACTAAAAGTCCTACAGGCACCCCCATAATAATACCGCCTACACCAGCGACAAAACCAATAAGCAAAAATGCAGTAATAATCCCTAAAGAATCCGCCCCAACACTTTTAAGAATAGCAATTTCTTTTCTTCTCTCCATTATAATCATAACAAGGGCAGAACTAATATTTACACTCGCAACAAGTACAATGAGCAACATTATAAGCAAAAGAAGAATTTTAGTAGAAGCAAAGTTTTCATATTCAGAAGAATTTAATTCATTCCAAGTATAAGTATAAGATTTTTCTACTGGAGTATTACCTGTGATTCCATTCAAATCTTCAATTACATTAGATTTTATATTAACAAGTTCAGGTGAAAATGTCTTATTAGTAACTAAAGAAATTATAAACTTAGAAGATTGTAAAGCCATAGAAGAAAAGCCTTCCGTAATAGGTATAAAAACCCATAAAGCATCTAATTCTTGATAGCCACAGGATACTATCCCAGAAACAGTAAACTGACTTAATTTAGGAATAAATCTTCCGTTATCCGTCTTTACACTAATCAATCGCAATTTATCACCTATGTGCAAATCTAAATCATTTGCTATTTTTTGACCTATTACAGCACTATTGCTATTAAGACTAGCTTTGCCTTCTACAAAATTAAAAAGAGATAAAAAACTATTATTCTTTTCAAATATATCAAAAGGAACAGCACGAACAGTAGCCCCTACCCTTGCTTTACCACCAGTTGCTAAAGCCATTCCCTGTATCTCAGGCCATGATTGAACTACTCCCTCTATATTACCTAAACGTTCTGCAATTAAAGACAAATCTTCATAATTATCTACAGATTTTGAGTTTGTATTTATATGAACGCTTATATCTTGGGTAGACAATCCTATTATACGTCCTGTTATACCTTGAATCATACCATCGCTAACAACTAAAACAGCAACAAGAGGTATTAAACTTATACCTATACACAACATTGCTCCTAATAGGCTTTTTCGACCTGGATTTTTTTCTAACGTAGAAGAAGACGGAGGAAAGATAAGTTTTAAAGCATAAAAGGCACTAGAAACGAAAGTCATGAGTATTCCTCTAACATACCATCTTTTATAAAATAACGAATATCTCCTCTAGCAGCAATGTTCATATCATGTGTTACAAGTACAAGTGTTTTATTATAACGCTCTGCCATAGAAAAGAGCAAATCTCCTATACTATTTGCATTCGCAGGGTCCAAATTTCCAGTAGGTTCATCTGCCAAAATAAGCTCTGGATTATTCACAAGACATCGTGCAACGGCTACTCTTTGTCTTTCCCCACCAGAAAGTTCTGAAGGCAAATGTGTAGCCCTATCTTCTAGCCCCACTTCTGCAATTAAAGACCGTGCTCGCTCCATAGCCTCTTTTCTTTTGACACCTGCCATCAAAGCTGGCAAAAAGACATTTTCGACAGCAGAAAAATCTTTAAGCAAATAATGAAATTGGAATATTAGTCCTAAAAAATGTTGTCTATAAGATGTAAGTTCATCCTCTTTCATAGAACTTATTAATTGCCCATTAACACAGACTCTTCCTTTAGTAATAGTGTCTAAACCTCCGATTATATTAAGCAAAGTTGATTTTCCACTACCACTCTTTCCAACAATAACACATCTACTACCTTTGGAAACTTGCATTTTTAAGTTTTTTAAAATAGTAAGGTTTTCGCTACCACTACGATATGTTTTTTCTAAACCTTCAATAGAGATTATGAAGTCTGATGAACTATTACTCATCATGTAAAACCTCCGCTATAGTCATATTTAATGTCTTTGCACTAGCATTCCAAGATGCAAATACAGACGAAAAAATACCAAATAAAAATATTCCAGCAATTTCACTAATTTGCATACGAGCAGGAATAGAAGCATAAATACGAAACATAGGATTTTCCTGTAAATATTGAGCATTAGCAGGATTTATTAACATTTCACAAAAATATTGTATGTAATATTGAAATTTAGAAAGAAGAATAAAAACAGTATTCATATTTACACATAAAAATAATCCTATTAATAAGCCTGGCAATGCTCCATAAATTCCTGTTAAAAAACCTTTTAATATAAACACAAAGCGAACATTCTGAGGAGAAGCTCCTAGTGCGGTAATTATAGCAATATCATCTTT
>CAJOPO010000452.1 GCA_905236315.1 uncultured Treponema sp. | reverse complement strand
TATTTTGAATAAAGACTAGCCATATCTTTACGAAAATCTGCTTCTGGAATGTCTCCATTAAAAAGCGCATTCTCGTTTACAGTTTTATATTCCATAAACGCTAGTTCGTTTTTATTATCTGCTAGGTAAGCCTTTCCTAACCAATAATGTGCTAAAAAATCTCTAGGATTTTTTGCTATTATTGCCTTTGCGCTTTTTTGAGCGGCTTGCAATTTACCATCTTTGATGAGTTTTTGTATATTGCCTATATGTTTAGGAGTGGCTATAGTTTTTACAAGGATTATTGCAATAAATATAATAAATGCTATAAGAAAACTAAATACAATAACTAATCCTAAAGTGTTCATGTATGAATTCCACCTTACTCATTTCTATATTATACTAAATAATAATCAATATATCAGAAAGTTAATAGTTTCTGAATAATTTAAAAAATTATACCAATTATATTAAATAAGGTATAGGATTAATGATAAAAAGGCTATACCTTTTGAGTGCAAATCCTATACCTTTTATACCTAAAGGTTGTACCTTTTATGTTACAAATGACATAATAATTTATTTTTTTAATATTATTAGTATAGAACAGTATTGAAAGATTAGCTTTTTTATGCGAATATGTCAAATGGAAAATAATGGAGGTGGGGGAAGATGATAAAAAAAGACATTGCAAAATACCTTTGTCTTTTATTTATGAATATAACCTTAATAAGTTTCTCTTACGCTGAATCCGAAAACTTTTTGCAGGGAGAGAAGTATTTTAAGCAAAATCAGATTGCACAAGCTATTCCTCTTTTGCAGAATGCTATTAATGAGGGTAATGAACCAAAAGCGTACAATTATTTAGCTTTGTGTTTTTATCAGCAAGGGCGTTATACAGACGCAATGAATGTTTGTATAGCAGGTATGGCAGCTCAGGGGACTAATAAAAAAATATTATCTTTTAATGCAGGTAATATTGCTTTTGCAATGGAAGATTATGCAGATGCAGAACGTTGGTATACTACTTCTATTGTAGGAGATTCAACCTATGCGCCGCCTGTACTTAATAGGGCAAACTCTAGATTAAAATTAGGTAAATTAAAAGAAAGTAAAGACGATTACAAAAGATACTTGCTACTTTATCCTGAAACACCTCAATACGAACCAATTATGGAAATTATAGGCTTTATTGATGAAGAACTTGATGCTATAGCTCAAGAAGAAGCAAAGGTTCGTGCAGCTGAGGAAGCTGAAAGGCAAGAACAGATTAGATTGCAAGTACAAAATGCATATATACAAGCAGAAAGTGCTAGAATGGAAGCAGAGAATGCTAGGATGGAAGCTGCAAAAGAGGCGGCGCGTATAGACGCAGAACGCCACGCTGCCGAAATACAGGCTGCGGTAGAAGCTGCTAAGAGGCAGCAATTCCTTGAAGATGTTGCAGCGTCATTACAGAATACAGATACAGAAAATATGTCAGCGGGAGCTGAAGGAACGGTGGGATATGGCTACGAATCAGAACTTGAATAATGAAAATGATGTTTTAGAAGAAAAAAGTGAAACTCCAAAAAAGACTACAACAAGAACTAGGACTACAAGAAAATCTAGTGCTAAAACTGAAACTGATAAAGAAGAAACTGTAGATAAGGCAAATGCAGAAAGTGTAGAAAAAGCTACTCCTAAAACTACTAGAAGGACTAGGACTAGCACTTCTTCTACTGGAACTACTCGTAGTAGAGCGAGTGCAAAAACAAGTACAGAAGAAGCAAAGCCTAGTGCTAAGAAGACTGAAAAAGCTACTTCTACAAAAAATGCTAGTGAAGAAGAAAAGCCTTCTACAACAAGAAAGACTACCTCTCGTAGAACAACTGCAAAAAAGGAAGATAAAGTAGAAACTCCTAAAGCTACAGATAATAGTGAAAAAACTTCTGAAGCGGATATAAAAGAAGCTGAAAAAGCTGTAGAAAAACCTTCTTCAACACGCTCCACACGTACTGCAAGCACATTAAGAAGTGGTACTTCTTCAAGAAGTGGTACTTCTTCAAGAAGTGAGACTTCTTCAAGAACAGGGGCTTCTTCTTTAAGAAGTGCAAGTTCACTAGGAACTACAAGTGCCTTAAAAACTGCAAGTTCCTCAGAAAGTGATAGTTCTTCAAAACCAACTACTTCGTTAAGGCGTATAAGTTCTACTTTAACAAGTAAAACTTCTGATACTACGACTAAAGATGCTCCTATAGCTACAGCTGCTTCTAAGGAAGAAATAATAGAACCTTCTTTAAAGACTCCTACAAGAAGCACACTTACTACTAGTTCTTTAAGAAGGACTACTTCTCGCCCATTATCATCTTCGTTGTCAACAAAAACAGAAGATACCGCTAAGACTAGTGAGGCTCCAAAGTATTCTTTATTAAGCTCTTCTACAGAAGATTCTTCTAGTAGTGAGAATAAGCCTAGTACATCTTCATATACAAGTTTATTTTCTTCTTCTCTTACTAACAAAGATAAACCTTCTTTAAACGAAGATTTGACTAAAAATGAAGAAACTACTAGTTCTTTTTCAAAGCCAGCGGAAGAAAATCTTGCAAGTAGAGTTTCTTTTTATAAGCCAAGTAGCGAATTAAATGCTTCTGAAGAAAATGCTACTTCATATAGTGAAAGTGCTACAAAGGTTTCTGGAATAAATAGTGAGCTAAAAGATAGCTCATTTGAAGATAGCTTAAAAGATGATGAAGACAAACATGATACTATAGTGGCTACTCCTTTTAAGTCAGAAAAGAGAAGCAAAAAAGGCCTAATTGCTATATTGGCAGTGCTTCTTTTAGCAGGAGCTGGTACGGGAATATTTTTAGCTGTAAATAACAAAAATAGCTCTAATGCAGGAAATCCTGAAAAAAATGAAAGCCTCGTTACTATAAATGGCGTAGGACTTAGTAAGGCAGATGCTTTAGCTTTAGCTAGAAAAAATATAAACGATAAAGATTATGATAATGCTATTAACATTTTAAATCAGATTATAAATCAATATCCTCAAGATAAGGAAGCTAGAGATTTACTTGTAGTTGCTAGAAGAAACCGCGATATGGAAGGTCAAGATAGAGATACTCTTTTAGCACAGGCAAAGGAAGCTATGGATGCTGCTTCTTATGGTAGAGCAGTTGCTATATTAGAAGGGCTTGTAAATAGAGATTCTAATGATGAAGAAGCAAAAACTTTACTTTCTCAAGCAGAAAAACTTCGTGAACATACTGCAAGTTTGGATAAGGCTCGTCAATTAGCGGCTGCTGGAAACTATAGTGCTGCACAAGAGATTTTAAAACAAATGCTTGCAAATAATTCAGATGACAAAGAGGCTAGTGATTTATTAGCACAGGTACAAGCAGGTAATGGTAGAGATTCTTCTTTGTCTAGAGTACGTGAACTAATAGCTGCAGGTCGTTATGAACAAGCTCAGAGTATGCTTCAGCCTTTATTAGATAGTAATCCTAATGATTCAGAAGCTAAAGATTTATTAACACAAGCTCAAAATGGTAAAGAAAGGGCTGTTGATTTATCTAATGCTCGTAGACTTGTTTCTTCTGGAAATTATGATTCTGCAGAGGAAATATTAAATAATTTAATAGAAAAGAATCCTCAAGACGAAGAAAGTCGTAATTTATTATCTCAGGCACAAAGACTAAAAGAAAGTCAGAATCAGCAAAATGCTATTCCTACAAATACTCCTTCTGCAACAAATAATGTTGCTAGTGCTAATAATAATGGTAGTAATAATCAGCCTTCAAATGTAGTTGCTAGTAACCAAAGTAATACAAGTTCACCATCTACTTCAAATGCTGTAAGAAATACTAATCCTACAAATAATACAGAAAATACTAATAGAAATAGTGCGGCTTCAAGCAATAATTCTGTGGGTAATATGGGAAATGCTCCTTCATCTGTAGCAGTAGGTAATAATTCTACAGATAATGCAGGCAATACAAGCAATAGCAATAATAGAACAAATGCTTCTGTAAATAATGCAGGAACTAATCCTACTGCTAATGATAGACAAGTAGCAGCATCTTCAAATAATAATTCTGGAGCGCAGGGGGGAAGTGTAACTCCTGTTGTAAATAATAATACAAATGCAGTGGCTTCAAGAACGGCTGCTCGTTCTAATACTGCCCAAGACACAAATTCTAATGCTGCTAGGGGAAGTTCTGAAAATGGAGGTGCAAATCAGACTACTGCAAGAACAACTGGAACTTCTAATGTAAGTCCTGTAGCTTCTAGAGGACAGGATAATTCTTCAAACCGTTCAGCTACAAATAATGCAGTTTCTTCTAATAATAGAGCTTCTTCGGCTGTTCCAGCTTCATCAAGCTCTAATAGCAATAGCAACAGTAATGGAAATTGGGCATGGCGACCTGGCATATCACATGAGGAAGCTATGGACTATTCTCGTAGATATATGGAAGAAGAAAAATATGATGAAGCTGCAAATCTTTTAAAAGAGGTCGTTTCTTTATTTCCTGATGATGCTGTAGCTCGTAATTTGTATTCAGAAGCTCAACAAAAGCGTGGTAATATAAATAATGGTAACTCTTCTGTTCTTGAAGAGGCTAGACGTAGACAAGCACAAGCTGATGCGCAGCGTAAAGAGGAACAAGAACGCCGTAAGGCTGAAGAACGTGCTGACGTTATGGCTCGTGCCCAAGAGTTAATAAATCAAGGAAAATATGAAGAAGCATTGGCATTGCTTAATAGTACAGAAGCTCAAGGGGCAGCTAGTAGTGAAACTCAAAGATTAGTTGAGCAAGCTAATCGCCAAAAGGCAGCGGCAGAGAAGACAGAAGCAGAGAAGTTAGCTGCTGAAAAGAAGGAAGCCGAAAAGAG
>CAJOPO010000451.1 GCA_905236315.1 uncultured Treponema sp. | reverse complement strand
TTGATAATATAAATCTTATGATAAATCCAAAGCCACAGAATAATAGTGCGGTTATAGACAAAAGACGAATATGGATGTATAGAGGGTACACTGCTTTAGTGCTGTCTGTTCCTCTTACGCTTTATACGACAGGTCAATATGTTTCGCTTTATAATTCAAACGTAATTTTAGGAAGTGACGTTGCTTCTTCTGAAGATGTAGAAATGTGGTCTAAAATTAGACTTGCATCTTTAGGAATTACGGCAGCAAGCGGAGCATTTTTTGTTTTTGAGCTTGTACGATATTTAAAAGCTGCAAGTTCTGTTTTGCCTGTAAAAGCTAAAATTGTAAAAGAATCCGATGTAAAAAAAGCAAAGGAGAAATCTTTAAAACTTCCTCCTCTTGCTGTTGAACAGGAGAAGGAAGAAGTTCTAGAAGAGAATATACAGGAAGAAGTTATTCCAGAAGGGGAAGAGTAATATGGCTAAAGTAAGTTTTGCAGAAAAGTTAAAATCACTTTTTGGATTTTATTCAAAAGAAGATGAAAATTTTTTTGATGATTTAACAGATGCTCTTATCGAAGGTGATGTCGGAGCTAAAAATGCTGTTGAGATAATTGATGAGCTTCAGAAAAAATGTAAAGAAGAAAAAATCACAGGCATAGACTCATTAAGACTGTGTCTGGAAGAAATGCTATTGTCTTATGTAAAATCTGTAGAGCTAACGCCGGAAGACGGAAAGGTAAATGTTTATATGCTTTTAGGCGTAAATGGGGTTGGAAAAACTACAAGTGCTGCAAAACTTGGTAAATGGTTTAAGGAAAAAAATCAAAATGTAATATTAGCTGCCAGCGATACCTTTAGGGCTGCTGCCGTAGACCAGTTGAGCATGCATGGTGAAAGGCTTTCCATTCGTGTAGTAAAGCATCAGATGGGTAGTGACCCGAGTGCCGTTGTTTTTGATGCAGGTGAAGCCTGTAAAGCTAATGGCGGAGGTCTTGTTCTTTGTGATACGGCAGGACGACTTCATAATAAAGAAAATTTAGTAAATGAATTAAAAAAAATAGATAGAGTTGCAAAAAGTAAGGCAAGCGAAGGCTGTTATAAAAAAATACTTGTCGTAGATGCAACTACAGGTCAAAATGCAGTGCGCCAGGCAGAAGTTTTTAATGAAGCCGTTGGAGTAGATGCCGTAATACTTACAAAGTATGACTCTACGGCAAAGGGCGGTGAAGTTATAACAATCGGAAAAGAATTAGGGCTTCCTGTTGCGTTTGTGTGTACTGGTGAAAAATACGAAGATATTGCTCTGATGAATCCCGAGCAGTATGTAAAAACTTTTGTTGAAGGATAATGAATTTTGACAGCTACCATTTTTGCTCTTTCCATTCTGTTTCCTGTTTTAACGCGTGAGCAGCTATGGTTAGAGAAAACTGTAGAGCATAAAACTTTTCTCCAAATAGCTTCCGGTCAGATAGAAGAATTAGATTGGAATTTTTATGCAGATTCAAAATGGCTTAATGTAGAAAATAGTGACAGTTCCTTAAAAGATGGAGATTTAAGTTTTTTAGACGAAGAAGACGTTCCCCTTCCAGATGGGTTGGAAAATCCGGAATATGGCCCTCAAAGTGAAAACTCTGATTTTGTAAATGGCGTAAGAGAAGAAAGTGTTGCTGAACTGCAGTATAAAAATTCTTTACAACGTCTTGTTCTTTTTGAATATGGAGAAGAACAGCTTGTTTTGAGTGCAATGCCTTTAGGTAATGCCGTTGTAAGCGTGAATGGTAAAACTGTTAAACGCATTTCTTATGATGAAAGTTTAAGACCTAAAGTTAAGTTAGTATTAAAAAACGGAACATTAGTTTCTGACAGTAAACTTATTTCCCGTACGACATATATGTATTCAGAAGAAAATGAAAAATCTAGTGACGAAAATGACCCTAGCGATGGTGGAAAAATTTTACCTCCATTGTATAAAAATCCATCCAGCACGCTTGAAGAATATTATGAAGAAAATAAAGTAATAGAAACTTTTTATACAGAATCAGGTTTTCCTCAAAAAGTGAGCTTTTATTCAATAGAAAAAAAAGATGATGAAACAGAACATAAGTATTTAACAAAAACAACAGAAAGAAAATACGATGAGCAAAATAGAATTGTTTTAGAAGAGGAAAGATTATATAAAGATGAAAAAGTTTATTCTGAAAAACAAAATGAATATATTTATACAGAAATTTCCAATGTTCCAGATTATAAATTTTATGAAAACGGAAAGCTTCGTCTTACTGATGTGTATTTAGATGAAGAAGTTTATGAAGAGACCGTTTACTTCGACAATGAATATAGCGTACGTGTAAAATACGAGCATGGACGAAAAACAAAAGAAGTTATTTCTTTGGGAAATAAAGAACTTTCGAGGCGCAATTTTGACTAATAACATAAAGTGGATTTATTATGTTTCTAAAAGACTCAGTCGTGTAGACAGAAAGGGACGTGGAAGGGTTACTTCTACTTTAGCTTCCCTGGGTGTGTGTTTTGGCGTTATGGCACTGATTGTTGTAATGAGCGTTATGAATGGTTTTCAGAGAAGTTACATAGATGCCATTATGGAAATAAGTTCGTATCACCTTAGGGCAGAAAATGTAGATAAACAGGAAGTTTTTTTATCCTGGTGCATGGAAGAAAAAAATGTACTGAGTGTTACACCGTTTTATGAAGCTCAGGGACTAATGGTCGGTGCCGGCGGAAGGCAAGCCCCGGCTTTGGTGCGAGCTGTTCCGAGCGATGTTTTATCTTTTGATGCAGGCTTAAAAAAAGAAGCTAAGGTTGTTTCTGGTTCTTTTAATTTAGCCG
>CAJOPO010000450.1 GCA_905236315.1 uncultured Treponema sp. | reverse complement strand
GGATTAAGTGAAGATGAGTTTAAGAAAATGTTGTAATAATAAATAGGTAGTGTTATAGAAAATATGCCAAAACTTTCAACTGTCATTTTGAACAAAAGGCGTTGCCAGCGAAAAATCCATGATTTGCTGAATATAGCATACATTTCGTAACACTCCTATTTTTTTCTGTATTTTTATCACTGTAACTTGTAAAAAACTAAATCCTTTTGATTTTTTTTGTTATAATTGCACACAATTGTTATAAAACACGATGAACTTCATCGTCTGCGCCCTGTGAAAACTCACTTCCTCCATTACTAGTTAGAGTAATGAAAATCCTGCGAAAAGCCTCGTAACCAATCTTTTGCCCAATCTCGTTAAGTATGCTTACAATACTCTTGCTCTGTGCCTTGAAGCAGGTGTTCCCTTCTTCCTGTTTTTTTAATTATTTTTATAGACTATAATTAAAATCTGTCATATATTATATAATAGTAAGTTTTGAGGTATTTATGAGCGATGATAACAACAAGCGCAAAGACAATGATGAACCACCAGTAGACCCATACAACTTCTTTAAGCTATCTACTGACCCAAATGATGACGATGACAGACCTAGAAGACCTAAAGGCTCTATGCCATTTTGGTTAATCGTTATGGTGGGAGTATTCCTTGTACTTGCTGCAAATTATCTTTTTATGACTAAGCAAGATACACAAATAGATTTTTCTCAATTCCGTGCTTATATAGAGGATGGAACTATAGTACGCGTAGAGATGAATGATTCGTACTATATAGGTTATGGTCCAGAAGAACAGGGGGTGAGCGAAAGACAGACCGCTCCTTTTTCTTTTATGAGGCAGACTCAACAAAACAGAAGGACGTATAAAGTTGTGGGTGTTTTATCTCAGGACTTTATAGACTTGCTTAATCAGAAGGGCATTGAATACAGATATGTTACAAACCAAAGCAATTTTATATTGCAGTTAATTGCAAACTTCTTGCCTGTAATCCTTATTATTGCCTTGTATGTATTTATATTCCGCAGAATGAGTGGCGGTATGTCTGGAATGGGCAGTTTCTTTGGTGCAGGCGGTGGCAGAAGTAAAGCTGTTGATGAAGGAAAGGTTAAGACGCGCTTTGCTGATGTTGCAGGGGAAGACGAAGCTAAAGAGGAACTTGTAGAGGTTGTGGATTTCTTAAAGCAGCCTAAAAAATATACAGAAATTGGTGGTAAGATTCCAAAGGGTGTCTTACTTGTAGGACCTCCTGGTACTGGTAAAACACTTTTAGCTCGTGCAGTTGCAGGCGAGGCGGGCGTTCCCTTCTTTAGAATAAGTGGTTCAGACTTTGTAGAAATGTTTGTTGGTGTAGGAGCTAGCCGTGTTAGAGATTTATTCCGTGCTGCTAGAGAAAAGGCTCCTTGCATTATATTTATAGACGAACTTGACGCTATTGGTAAGAGCCGTGTAAATAATTTAGGTGGTAATGACGAGCGTGAACAGACATTGAATCAGTTGCTTGTAGAAATGGATGGCTTTGATAATGAAAAAGGTCTTATAGTCCTTGCTGCAACAAACCGTCCTGATGTTTTAGACCCTGCCTTGCTTAGACCAGGACGCTTTGACCGTCAAGTTGCCGTTGATAAGCCAGATGTAAAAGGTCGCGAGGCTATTTTGCGCATACATGCAAAAAATGTAAAAATAGATGAAAATGTAAACTTTGGAAATCTTGCATTAGCAACTAGTGGTCTTGCTGGGGCTGACCTTGCAAATATTGTAAACGAAGCGGCTTTGCTTGCAGTGCGTAATGGGCGCAAGGTAGTAATAATGGAAGATTTTGATGAAGCCATAGAAAAGACTCAGATAGGACTTCAGAGAAAAAGTCGCGTAGTAAAAGAAAAAGAACGTCATATAGTAGCGTATCATGAAACAGGCCATGCCCTTGTTGCTGCCTATACACCGGGTAGCGACCCAGTTCATAAGATTACTATTATTCCTCGTGGGGTTGGGGCATTAGGCTATACCTTGCACCGTAGTGAAGATGAATCTTTTTTAAGCAGCAAGAAAGAACTTATTGGAAAAGTGGATGTGCTTTTAGGCGGAAGGGCGGCAGAAGACTTAGTGTTTGGAGAGGTCAGCACTGGGGCAAGCAATGATATTTCTCGTGCAACAGATATTATTAAGCGCATGATAACCGACTATGGTATGAGTGAACGCTTTAAGAATGTTACATTAGGAAAGAGTGGACGCGGGTATGAAGGTCCCCAAGAGCCAGCTTTAGTGCGTGAATATTCAGAAGATACACAAAAGTATATTGATGATGAAATTGCTCGCATAATGGAAGAACGCTATAAGGCGGTAAAAGATTTACTTAATAAGCACCGCGAATCTCTTGAATATATAGCTAAGCGTTTACTAGAAAAGGAAACTGTAGAAGGCAAAGAGTTTGAAGAGATTATAAAAGCCGAATCCCATTGTGCAGAACTTGAAGCGGTAGCTGGTAAAAAGGCGGAAGAACAAAAGTTTCTAACGGCTTCAGCCCTTAGCTCTTCTATGCCTACTGAACAAGATAAAGATGATTCAAATGCTGCTAGTAAGGAAGTGGAACAAGCAGAAATAAAAGAAAGTAAAGTTGTAGAACCTGTAAAATCCACCGAAAAACTTTCTAAAGCAACGGAAAAAAAGTCTTCTTCTAGTGCTAAAGCAAAAACTACAAGCCGTACTAGCACTAAGGCAAAGTCTTCAAAAGAAGAAAAACCAAAGAAGACTTCTTCTAAGAAGTAGAAGTATTATTAGGAATTAGAGATGAGTCACCCCCGAAATATATTCGGGGGACATTTCCTAGCATCACCTAATTAGTTTAAATATTCGGTGGTGTTACAAAAAGTATGCTAAAACTTTTAACCGTCATTTTGAGCAATAGGCGTTGCCAGCGAAAAATCTGTGAATCTCACATATT
>CAJOPO010000449.1 GCA_905236315.1 uncultured Treponema sp. | reverse complement strand
GTTTTAATTCCTGCTATTACCAGGAATTAAAACTCGTCGGGTTCTCTAAAAAATCACCAAAGGTGAGTTTTTAGAGATACCCTTAATGTTTTTGTTGTAAAATAGCTTTATAATTTGTATTATAATAGGGCATTAAGTTTTATTGCGCACCTTGTAAATAATGATATTTAATATAAGTTAAAAAGGAAGTTTAATATGGAAGAAAATAATACAGAGCAATTTTTATCTATGATACGGCAGTTAGTGTCTGCTGTACAGGGGGCTCCTTATCCAGGTCCTGGATTTGAACCTGAATTATATTCTATTTGGTATGAGCATGTTCAGAGTAATGCTCAAGAATGTTTTGAATTTTTAAATGAAAACTTCCCTTCAGATAAGGAAGGAGTTGATAAAGCACTTCAGAAAATGTTTAAATAAGTTTTCTTTCCTGCCGAAATTGAAGTAATAGTAATATAGATAATTTCTTATATTCGTTAAATATATAAGCCCTATTTGAATAGGGCTTATTTTGCGGATTTTACTTCATATTGGTATGGGAAGATAATGAAAAAAGCGACAGTTAGTAATAATGAACGCTATATGCTAAAAGGTTCTCTTAAAAAAAACGGTTTTGACTGGTGGCGTGTTGTTACAAGTGCTGTTAGCCATACAACGGGTGAAGAGTGTATATTCTTTATTGAATTCTATGTGGTAAATCCTGCCTTATCACCTCAAGATTGTGTTTTAGGTTTTAAAAATCGTTTTGCTAGAACCGAATCTGATTTACATTCTGCTTTAGCAGGTACAGAAGCTGCCCATAAAATAGAAGCCGAAACTTATGTACTTCCTAGTTTTGCAATGGTAAAGGCAGGAATATATGGAGAAGATGGCAAGCAAATAAATGCCTATTATCCTACAGGCAGCATAGAAACCGATAAACAAAGCACAGTAATAAAACTATCTTCTGCAAATAAAGAACCTTGTGCGCTTACTACAGATTCTTGCTATGGTTCTGTAAGCGTAAATGCTACAGACCTTGAAAGCCAGCCAGAGCTCCTTTCTCAATCAGGTTCCATGTCTTGGAATTTGCATTATACTAAGCAATTTTCTTTTTCTCCTAATTATAAAAGTAAAACATTTCATTGGTCATCTTATGGAGCACGTACTACATTTGAGGGGCATATTGTCTTTGATGGAGAAGAATTTGATGTTATTCCAGAAAAGTCTTATGGATATATAGATAAGAATTGGGGTAAAGAATTCCCTTCTCCGTTTTTCCATTTGAACTCTTCAAGTTTTACAAGTATTATCAATGGTAAGACTTTAAAATCTTCAACTTTTGTAGCTCAAGGGGTTTTTAATAAACGTTTAAGTGTCCTAACCTCCATAGAAGGTCTTAATATAGAATTTAATGCAAGCAAAAGAAAAAAATATTTTTTAAACTATGATTGTAGCGAAATGCCTGTAGAAGACGATGTTCCTCCAAAATTGCATTGGTCTATAAGTGTAAATAATAAACGCTACGTTGTTGATATAGATGTATTTTGTCATACTACCTCAATGTTCCTCAGAGATTATGAGCTACCTTTTGGCAATCGTAAAGTTATGCGTATATTAGGTGGTGGAACTGGAGAGGGGGAACTTAGAATATATAAGCAAATACATAAAAACTTGGAACTTATAGAACACGTACGCATGGCAAATGTTATTTGCGAATATGGAAATATAGAGCTTCCTACAATGTAAAAAAATCTTGACGTTTTTTGCCTTCTATTAATATATTGAATTTTAAGAACAGTAGACCTAAACCTAAACTAACAGTTTTACTAATAGGTCTATAATATTAGGAGGCATTAGATGACTTATGACCGTATGACGCTAAAGACCCAAGACGCTATCCAAGAAGCAGGTGCTTTAGCACAGCAGAATGACCATAGCGAAATAGGGAATGAACATCTTCTTATAGCATTACTTAATCAACAGGAAGGAACTGTTGCGCCTCTTGTTGAACGTATTGGAATACAGCCTAATTATCTTTTATCAGAATTAAAAAATTTATTATCAAACTATCCTCAAGTAAAAGGCAATGTTCAAACAGCTTTTTCTAATTCTGCACAAAAAACTATAGCTAAGGCAGAAAAAGAAATGTCTTCGCTAAAAGACCAGTATTTAAGCACAGAACACTTACTCCTTGCAATGACAGAAGCGGATGACAAAGTAGGGGACTTATTAAAAAAACAAGGTTGCACGCATAAAGCGGTTTTAGAAGCTTTAAAAGCCTTACGCGGAAATCAAACTGTTGATAATCAAGACCCAGAAAGTAAAATGCGTTCTCTTGAAAAATATTGCATAGACTTAACTGCACGCGCAAGGCAAGATAAAATAGACCCAGTAATAGGACGTGATGAAGAAATCCGCCGTGTTATGCAAGTTATAAGCCGTAGAACAAAAAATAATCCTGTTCTTATTGGAGAGCCTGGTGTTGGAAAAACCGCTGTTGTAGAGGGACTTGCTCGTAGGATTTCCACAGGAGATGTACCTGATTCATTAAAAAATAAAAGACTTTTATCGTTAGATATGGGAGCCTTAGTCGCTGGTGCAAAGTTTAGGGGAGAGTTTGAAGAGAGACTAAAGAGCGTAATAACGGAAGTTACAAAGTCTGATGGACAAATTATTCTGTTTATAGATGAACTTCACACAATAGTTGGAGCGGGTGCTAGTGAAGGTAGTATGGACGCTGGCAATCTACTAAAACCTGCTTTAGCACGTGGGGATATGCATGTTATTGGAGCTACAACACTTAACGAATACCGTAAATATATAGAAAAAGACGCTGCCCTTGAAAGACGCTTTCAGCAAGTGTATTGTGCAGAACCTTCTGTAGAAGATACAATTGCTATTTTGCGTGGTTTACGCGACCGCTATGAAATACATCATGGTGTAAAAATAAATGATGAAGCTCTAGTTGCCGCTGCATCTTTGAGCAATCGCTATATAACAAATAGGTTCTTGCCAGATAAAGCCATAGACTTAGTAGACGAAGCTGCTAGCCGCATAAAAATGGAAATAGAAAGCCAGCCTGTAGAGTTAGATAAGCTAGAAAGAAAACTCTTGCAAATGTCTATAGAGCGTCAGTCTTTAAGTAAGGAAGATGACGAAGCGAGTAAGGAACGCCTTGCAAAACTAGAAAAAGAACTTGCAGAAGTAACTGCTTCTAGGGATGCAATGAAACTTCAATGGCAGAATGAAAAAGAAGCTATAGAAGGTGGGCGTAAAGTAAAAGAAGAACTTGAAAAAGCAAGATTTGAGCAAGAAAAATATACAAGAGAGGGCAATCTTGAAAAAGCTGCTGAATTAAAATATTCTATTATTCCTCAATTAGAAAAGCGTCTTTCAGAGGCACAAAAGAATGAAAGCCTTAAACAAGATGATTCTATAGACTCAAGGGAGAGAGAAAGTCTACTGCGCCAAGAGGTTACAGAAGAAGATATAGCGCGTGTAATTAGTAGTTGGACAGGAATACCTGTTGCAAAAATGCTCACAGGCGAAAAACAAAAATACCTACAGTTAGAAGAAGTTTTACATAAGCGCGTAATCGGACAGGATATTGCGGTTTCTGCTGTAGCTGACGCTATAAGGCGTAATAGGGCAGGGCTTAGTGACCCAAATAAACCCTTAGGTAGCTTTATGTTTATAGGTCCTACAGGGGTAGGTAAAACAGAACTTGCAAAGACTTTAGCAGACTTCTTATTTAACGATGAAAAGGCTTTAACGCGCATAGATATGAGTGAGTATATGGAAAAGTTTAGCGTAACTCGCCTTATTGGTGCACCTCCAGGATATGTAGGCTATGATGAAGGTGGTCAGCTAACCGAAGCTGTAAGGCGCAGACCTTATAGTGTTATACTTTTTGATGAAATAGAAAAAGCTCATCCTGATGTCTTTAATGTGTTACTTCAAGTTTTAGATGATGGACGTTTAACTGACGGACAGGGTAGGGTTGTAGATTTTAAGAATACAATCATTATTATGACTAGCAATCTAGGTAGTGATTTAATCCTTGAAGCTACAAATAATGATAAGACTGACGAAGTAAAAGAAAAGATAGATGTGCTTTTAAAGCAAACATTCCGTCCTGAGTTCTTGAACCGCATTGATGAGATTGTGATGTTTAATCGCCTTGATAAATCTCATATAAGAGGCATCGTAAGGATTCAGCTTGAACGTGTTGCTTCTCGTTTAGCAGATAGAAGAATACAAATTATATTTGAAGATAGTGCATTGGATTTTATTGCAGATGCAGGATATGACCCATCTTTTGGTGCTCGCCCTATAAAGCGTGCTATTCAGCTTTATGTAGAAAATCCACTATCAAAAGAATTGCTTTCTGGAACTATTTTAGATGGAGCAAAGATAAAAGTATCATCAGATGGTAAGACTTTAACATTTAATGATATTTCTAATAACTAAAACATTCTAAAAAGGTACTACCTTTGCACCCAAAAGGTTATACCTTTACACCTAAAAGGTACTACCTTTACACTCTAAAGGTAGTACCTTCTTACCCTAAAGGCTATACCTTTTTTCCTTATCTAAAAAATACTTACTCCCTTCTATTGACTACTTGTTTATAATTCATTACCGTACATAGTATTATGGCTTTTTATGATTCATTTGATGTAGCAGTAGTTGGAGCAGGTCATGCAGGCATAGAAGCGGCTCTTGCAAGTGCCCGCATGGGACTAAAAACACTTCTTATTACACAATCTATAGATTCCATTGGGCGTATGAGTTGTAACCCCTCTATTGGTGGCATTGCAAAAGGAAACATTGTGCGAGAAATAGATGCCTTAGGTGGAGAGATGGCTCATCTAATAGATAAAAGCATGATTCAGTTCCGCTTATTAAACCGTAGTAGAGGACCTGCCGTTCAAGCTCCTCGCTCGCAAGCAGATAAACTTTTATATGCACAGTTAGCTCGTAAGACCCTAGAAACAACTCCAAATTTATGCACATTAATGGATACCGTAATAGATGTTTTAACAGTGGCAAGTTCTTCCCCCCTACCACCTAACTCTGACAGTTCTGCTGTGGAGGGGTCTATACCAGGAGAACAGCGCGGAAGTGCGTATTATGAGTATGCTAGTAAGGCTAGTAAAAGTGGTATGAGGCAAAAAGTCATAGGCATAACAACAGAGAGGGGGCGTGTTATACCTGTGCGCTCCGTAGTTCTTACAACTGGCACTTTTTTAGGAGGACGCATTTTTATAGGTGAATATGATGCCCCTTGCGGTAGACTAGGTGAGGCGGGAGCCTTTGGCCTTACAGAAAGTTTAAGGCGACTAGGATTTACAACAGGTAGGTTAAAAACGGGAACTCCTCCTAGAGTGTTGCGACACACTGTTGATTTTAGCACGTTAGAGCTACAAGAGGGCGACAGTGAT
>CAJOPO010000448.1 GCA_905236315.1 uncultured Treponema sp. | reverse complement strand
TTGTAAGTCGCTATAATAGCGCGACTTACAACATCGCATTTTCAAAGTTGCCTCTAAAAACTGAAGTTTTTAGAGGCTCCCTATTATTAGTTTATAAAAAAAGCCAACCTAAAACAAGGCTGGCAAATAGATTTAAATAGATTTTAAGAAGTTTTTTAATACCAAACAGCTGCTTGGTCTTCCCAATCAATTAGTTCTTCTGGCTTAAAAAATAAATTAATCTCTCGCTCTGCACTCTCATCGCAATCACTAGCATGTATAATGTTATGAGATGTATGAGAGCAAAAATCGCCACGTATTGTGCCAGGAGCTGCTTCTGCAGGACTTGTAGAACCTGTTAATTTGCGCACTAAAGCAACGCAGTCATCTCCCTGCAAAACCATTGCCACAACAGGACCACTTGTAATGTAATCTACTAATGGGTCATAGAAAGCCTTTCCCCTGTGTTCAGCATAATGCTCAGAAGCTAGTTCTGGGGAAATATTCATAAGTTTTAGTCCTACTAGCTTTAATCCTTTTTTTTCTAAACGGCTAATAACTTCACCAACAAGCCTACGATTTAATACACCAGGCTTTAACATTGCAAAACATCTTGTACTCATTTTGTAAAAATACAATAAAACATAAGTTTTGACAAGATAAAAAATTAGAAAGTATAAAAAAACGACCGCTTCAGAAAAAAGCGGTCGCTTGCCGAGCACCAGAATCGAACTGGCACAGCCTTTTTAAAGCCGAGGGATTTTAAGTCCCTTGTGTCTACCTATTCCACCAGCTCGGCTTAAGTATGAATACTAGTATATATTATTTAAAAAGTTTAGACAATAGGAAAAACACAAAAAATTTAATTTTTTATATTTTTTGCATAAACGGATTTGCTCGAAGCAAATTAGCTTTCAGCAAATCCGTTTGTTACACACTAAGACTTACAATTAATCCTTACAAGTCAAAAGAAACTCTAACTAAAGGTCTTACTCCTATATCATAAACTCCGCATAAATAATCTTCAGAAGCAAAATTAGGTTTTTCTTCTATATATACATTATCATTTTTATTAAGAGCATCTACTTCTAGCCTAAAGTCCAACGCCTTTTTTCCAAACTTACGAAGTCCTACATGCCACTGATGTCCACTCTTTGTAAATAAATCATCCGCAACAAGTTTATCATCTAGGTATAGGCGTGCACAGTTACCCACATAGGCAATATCCAAAAATACATCATGCAATGTATTAAAGTGGTCTACAGGCCATTCATCTATATGAATAAACATCACAATTTTACTGTTATCAGCAGACTGAACACTATGACTAAATGCAGGAGCTTTAGGAAGGCTTGCTGTATAAACAAAAGAAACATCTTGCAATATGCCACAAGCATTAGCAGTATTTTCTGGTAAATCGCTAATCTTAAAACCTGCAGGAACATAATCAAGATACTCTGTAGAAAGTAGTCTAAACTCTGGACGAGTAAAACTTTCTAAATATATTCTAGTTTTGTTAGCTATATTTTCTGAATAAACTGTGCCAGAAGAAATAATAAGAACATCTTTACCACTAGAAAGAGTTATCTTTGAACTATTCAATGAATCTTCACAAGATAGAGTGTGATACATATTTTCATTATTCAATGAATAAAACAACTCTGTTCCCATTTTGCCAGGACGAACACCTAGTTCACATAAAATAGGCTTATCTATAACAATAGACCCCTTACCTGTAGATTTTACTGGTAAAATCATAAAATCACCATTTTTAACATCTATGGTAGCATCTAGTTTTATTGGCTTATCAAAATGAATATGAACATTATAATGGTCTAATAGTTCATTATGTCGCTGGTAGTTATTTATAAATAAAAATCCATTTCCCGTGTTCTTATTAAAACGCAAGGCATAACGCAAATCTGTAAAATTATCAGGCTTTATAGGATTATCCTCTGGAATATAGGTGTCCATTTCTGCAAGTTCTTCGCCATAATCATGAACAAAAAGAGCTAAACGTCTAACGTACCTATAGCTATCATTTGCATTGCCATATTCTCCTAGAGGAGCTTGGAAGTCATAATTTTTTTCAAGTAAGTCGCAAAAACTACCAGTTGCAGTAGTTTCCTGCATGGAAGAAAGTTTTCCGTCAGGGTTTGTGCCACCGTGATACATATAATATCCTAATAAGCTACAGCCACTGCCCATTTTTGCAATACTCATAGCAGCAATATCATTGCCTGTTGGAACAGTACGCCTTTTATATGTCATTTGAAGCCCGCCACCTAGTTCAGCAGTTAGATACGGCACCTTATCCATATCAAAAGTAGTACCTTCTCCTAAGCCATAGTCGCTTCCAATGTTATGGTCATTGCGCTCATAAGTAAAGACAAAGTTTCCACTAGGCTCTATTTCTGTAGTGCGAGGGTCCCAAGGAGCGTCACAGTAGCCACCCATTACAGGTAGCAAGTCTACGGTTACAGCACCGCCCCAGCCTGTTGCAGTGTAAAGGGGAGCATCAAAGCCATGCTCTTTTAGCATTTTAGTTAGAGTTTTCATGTGTTTTTCGCCTTCTTCCCCAGTAAGACCGCCACAATGCCCATATTCATTTTCTACCTGAATACCAATTATAGGTCCGCCATCTTTTAAGAAAAGTCCCTTTACTTGCTCATAAACATTTTTAAAATAATTATCTACATCTTGAAGATAGTCTTTGTCATTAGTACGTAAGTTTTTACCGTGTTTTGCACATAGCCAATCAGGGAAACCTCCATTACGAACCTCTCCATGACACCAAGGACCAACTCGCAAAAACATAACCATGCCACAGTCTTGAACAGTCTGTACAAAGCGTCTTAAATCTCTTTGACCACTCCAATTCCATTCATTTTGAACTTCTTCATGATGAATCCAAAACACATAAGAACTTACTATGTCCACACCACCTGCTTTCATTTTTAAGAGAGCTTCTTTCCAATATTGTTCAGGATAGCGTGAATAATGTATTTCTCCCATTACAGGGAACCATCTATGTCCATTGCGTAGTAAACTTTTATTATCATAAGAATATTCTGTCATTTATTTCTCCCTTTTTGTAGATTTACACGTGTTGAGTAGACCTTAAAAAACAAGGGACTAGAAACTCCCCCAGTCCCTCGTTATAATTTTTTTAAGGGAACCTCTAAAAATTGCAATTTTTAGAGGTAACTTTGAAAATGCGATGTTTTAATTCCTGCTATTACCAGGAATTAAAAC
>CAJOPO010000447.1 GCA_905236315.1 uncultured Treponema sp. | reverse complement strand
GTTTTAATTCCTGGTAATAGCAGGAATTAAAACATCGCATTTTCAAAGTTACCTCTAAAAATTGCAATTTTTAGAGGTTCCCTTAATTAACTTTCCTTAAAATGCTAGAAGTTTTAATCCTACAGAAAATGCTAAATTGCCAGTCTTTATTTTGTCATTAACATCACTATAAGTGTTATTCTGATAGCTAAAGCTAATCTCTGGTGCAATTAGACTAGAGAGCATGTAGGCTGCATCAACTCCTAAGCCCCAACCAAATACTGTACGCCCTGTGTCAAAGTCTCCGAAGTTAGCAAAACCAAAGTGTAATTGACCAAAAGGCTCTACCATAAATCTGTTATATCTAAAAGGTATTTGCAAGCGGGCAAAAAGACCAAATGTAGACATTTTTGTTAATGTGTCAGGAGCATTTGTATCAAGAGCGATTTTTGGGTATTGCAAGAAAATACCTGTAGCAAAAATATCGCTTAAATTAAACGAAGCTTTCAAGCAGAATGATGATTTTTTGCTATCCATTGTATACAATAGTCCACCTTTTATGTCGAGGAAATATGGGTCTTCAATGGAAAATCCCATTGGTTCTCCATTAGCGGCAGCGGTAAATGAGTTTTTGGAACTAGTGGAAGTTCTCTTTACTGCAGAAAACTCTGTTAATTTATAGTTGCCGTGTTCTTTTTGCCATACCGATGTAGATTCTTTATCATTAATATTAAAGCTAACATTTGCCTGATTATCGCTTTCTTCTGTTTTGCTTACTTCATAATTCAAAACGCCTTTTTTGCCTTGAAAGTTATTCCATACGGTATATGCAAGGGCTTCTCTCATTCCTTCGATAGGGTCATAGACAAATACTACAACAATAAGGTCTTGTACTGTTTTAGGTGCTTTAGAAATAACTGTAACAAAGTTATCTCCACCATAAGAAGCAACAAAATCATTAGAAATAAATTTTGCTGTATCTAAGAAATCTTCTTCTGCAATGGCTTCTTTAAACTGATTTAAGCGTGATTTTATATCTTTGTTAGTTGCAGTGCCAGAAATTGTTGTTTGAACAAAGGAATATACTAAATTTGCAGGAATGGCAAAGTTTGTATTTTCGCGGTTAGAGGCCTTCCAAGTGTTTATGCCTACTACTTTGTAGCCACCACGTGCATTATCGTCTTTTATAAGTAGAGGTCCTCCTGAGTTTCCGCTATCTACTTGTGCTGAGTGCTGTATAATAGAAGAAATATCTGGGTCTAGTAGCTCTTTTACACGAGCGGTTGCATTTGTAACGTTGCCTTTTCCTAGCTGCCATGCAGGTTCTTCTCCTAAGGCAGGATAGCCTGCTGACCATACTTCATCCCCATCACTTAATTTATCTGTATCTAATTCAAGACCTGCTCTTGCATAAGACGCTGGGAGTTGTATTAGTGCTATATCTACGTCTTCATCAGCCGCTATGATTTTTAAGTTTTTGTATTCGGAAGTAGAACCGTCTTCATTTTCAAAAATAGCATTAACGCTTTCTGCCTGAGATACTACGTGTCGATTTGTGATAAGATAGGGAACACCGTTGTAATAAAAAGCAAAACCAGAGCCAAAGGTTCCTTTTAGATAGTCGCTTATATAAGAAGCATAATCGGAATATCCTTTTTTTTCTAAAATGTCTTTATATTCATTTAAGAATTTTACTGTGGATTCTGGCATATTTGTTCGTACAACACATACATAATTTCTAAGATATTCAGCCGCATGTAAAGGCAAAACAATTTGTACAAACAAAAATGTCATTGCAAACAGTTTCTTGAAAGCGGAATGTAGTTTCATTGTAGTCTCCTCTTGATAAAATAACAATTCATTATTATTTTTAAGACTATCATTATTATGCAGAGATGTAAATAATATTGTTAGGGATTGCTCTATTTCCACGAAAATTATTTTTGTGCTATACTATTCCTATGCAAGAACTCTATCACGGAAGTAATGTTGCCGTCTGTACACCTGAAATCCGTAAGACATTACATACGCTTGACTTTGGAACGGGGTTTTACACGACTTCAAGTTTTGAACAGGCAAAGAAATGGTCTATAAGGGAGCCTCTAAAAACTTCAGTTTTTAGAGGCAACTTTGAAAATGCGATGTTGTAAGTCGCGCTATTATAGCGACTTACAAC
>CAJOPO010000446.1 GCA_905236315.1 uncultured Treponema sp. | reverse complement strand
CTTTGTAATATGGTATAGTTGTATAGTTTTTCTTATAAGATATTGTAGTTGAGTTCAATGCCCTTTTGTACTGCTTAACAGTAGGCTTTGAAAAGTATGGTATTAACTCTCCTTATGAATAAATAAACAAGAGGAGGAAAGTGTAACAAATAAAATTCATTTTACTATTGTTTTAAAATGAATTTTGAGTTATTCTATAAATATGAAGGTTCTAGACATTAGATCTATTTCAAAAGAAGATGGATATATATATTACATGAATAAATATAAGGCAACCGCAGTTTTGGAAATTTTGTCTCAAGAAGTTTCATTGCCTATAAACTTTAGCATCGAGATAAGTCCATTTGGAAAAAAGACTATAGAAGTTGGTGCGCTTCCTGATGATTTAAATTATCCTGTTATGCCTGTAAAAAAATCTTTAAAAATTTTTATTGATGATATGTCTAAAAAAGGAACTCTCCCCTAATTTAAGCATTTATGGTATTTTATACAAAATCAGAAAGCGAAACTATTCTTTTAGGTGAAGCCATAGGTTCTTTCTTACAAAAAGGTGATATTTTAGCCTTACAAGGAACACTTGGTGCAGGAAAGACAACATTAACAAAAGGAATTGCAAAGGCTCTAAAAATTACTGATGATGTTACAAGCCCTACGTTTTGTTTAATCAGTGAATATGAAAGCCCTATGACGCCTTTGTATCATATTGATGTCTATAGATTGGAAGGTATAGAAGATTTTGAAAATTTAGGTGCCGAAGATTTACTATATGGGGATGGGGTCTGCATTATTGAATGGAGTGAAAAGATAATGTCTATACTCCCAAAAAGAACTATTATTCTAACTATTACTCCACTTAGTGATGGTCAAAGAAAAATTGAATTAAAAAATTGGAACTATGGAGTTATAGAAAAATGAATGCTCTTGCTATAGATTGTGCTGTATCACGTCTTACCATAGCTGGAAAAAAAGAAAATCAAGTTATAACTGTTTCTCTTGATATAGGAAATAAACAATCAGAACGCCTTTTACCAACTATTGATTATATATTCAGAGAACTTTCGATGTTGCCATTAGACTTAGATTATACAACGATTACTTTAGGACCAGGTACGTTTACAGGTCTACGATTAGGTCTTAGCAGTTTAAAAGCTTTATCATTATCAAATGGCATTTCGATATATGGTGTGGATTCTCTAGAAGCCTATGCTTTTCCATATAGAACTACCAATTATATAATTCTTTCTCTTATAGAAGCAAAAGATTCAGAATTCTTTTGTTCAATTTATGAAAAAGAAAAAACACTCCTAAAGAGTTCAGACTTAACTTTTGAAGAAATAGTTTCATTCTTAGATACGAATATAGACCTAGCTAATAAAAGTATAATATTATGCGGTCCTGCTTCAGATAAATTCTTATTTTTAGTAAAAAATATACCTTCCTTACGCGATAAAATAGTAGCTTTTAATATAAAGGAGAATTGTTGCCAAAGTTTATTTACAATAGCAGAGGAAATGATAAAAAACAATATTTCTCCTTTACAGGATTATGATGGTCCTCTTTATGTAAGAAAAAGTGAAGCTGAAATAGTATTAGAAAAAAATCAAAGTAAATTAAATTTTATTCATTGTTAGTAAATATATCTTTTAGGAATTTCTCAGAAGAGTTTTCTGCAGCAACATTCTCCTTTTGAATAGCTTCAAATACTTCTTGTCTAAATACTTTTACACTCTTGGGAGCTTCTACGCCAACTTTTACCATATCTCCGTGTACTTCAATAATAGTTAAAGTAACATCATTACCTATGCGTATTTTTTCATCAATTTTTCTTGACAATATAAGCATTATATAGCCTCCTTCTTTTTTAAGGCTTCTATAATGTTATATTTAGTCCCCCATTTGTCATCTGCTAAAACTACTTGCATGGCTTTATGATTTTTTTTATTAATAATAAGTGGTCCAAGTAAATTAGTTGTTACAGTTTTTCCATCTTTAGGAATAGTAACTAAAGTCATAACCAATATTTGTGCAGGATCTTTTATATCTATCTTTTGCAATTCTAAATCATCTATTTCTGGCGAATATTCAGGACAAACCAAAAATGGGTCTATCATTAAAAAAGCTAATTTTTGTTCATTGGTTGATTGTAGCCAAACAAAAGGCCTATAATGGCTATCTATTAATGCATAATCAGAATAAGATTCGAATCCAAGTAACCCATTAGGAATAGTAATAAGTTGCTCATCAGAGATTTCTATTAAACCATTTTCTTTAGTTTGCAATAACATAATAACTCCGTTTAGACCTTTTGAAAATAGCTTTATTATTATCGTATATAATCAAGCAATGAACTTGAATACATCTTTCCTGCATTACTCAATGTTGCTTGATGAACTAATTCCATCATTTTCAAATCTGTTATGGCTTTAGACATATCAACATCCCCTTCCCTACTAATCATCTGAGTTACATTTAAATTTGTAGTCTGCTGCCTAACAATATTTGCTTGAGCACGTTCATAATCGCTACCAGATTTAGCTAATCTAGTCGTGAGGTTAGACATTCCTTGATCTATTGAACCTAAACATCTTGAACCAATCTGCTCTACATCTCCTTTGTACATAGCATCACGTAAAGCAATTACAGTATCAAACAAGGAACCACCAGAAACGCTGACATTACCAGCTATATTATGTGGTGGCATTTGGCTAGAATCTTTTATCATACCAATTTCATTTAATACAGCTCCATTTTTATCTTGCAACCATATTTGATGAGAATCAGTAGTCGTTAAATTTAATCCTCGTGTTACAGGGTCTATTGTTGCTTTTATAGCAACTCCACTACTATTTATTTTAGAAGCTAAAGAATAAATATTATCCCCTGCATTTACAGCTATATCAACTCCGTCTACATTAATAATACTGTCTTCTTGAGCCTGCCATGAAGATAAATCCCTTTGCCCCATAAGTTGCTGCGGTTCTGCCCAGAATATCTTATTTCCGCTGTTTTCAACATCAAGATAAGCTTGTTCATCTACTTCTACACGATTTGTAGTAACATTTCCATTATATTTTACAAATTCAATTAAAGGCTCTGAAGCACCAGGCACATTTCCCATAGAAACATCAAAGGCTAAAGTATTAGTTCTAGTTCCTGCAAAAAGAGAATTCCCATCTTGGTCTGTAGCATTTGCATTTTGAATAAGCTCATTTAGCAACTCGTTTACTTCTACAGCCATATTTTTTAGGTCATCGGTAGTATTTAATCCATTAGCACCACTAACCGCTAACTCTCTAACTCTTTGCATAATCTGTAAATTCTGATTTATATATCCTTCCCTCATTTTAAATTGGTCAGATAGAGTAAGAGCATTTTTTTCAAATATATTTACACGTTTAAGATAAGATTCATAACGTACAAGATGTCCTGCAGCAAGAGGGTCATCTCTAAGGGAAGTAATTTTACTTTGATTTCCTATTTGAGCATTTTTTTGTGCTTGCTTAACTTCTTGCTGACGCAAAAAATATTGAGTATTTGTATTATTTAATTGAGAACTTATTCTATTCATTTTTCTTTACCTCCACTTAAACACCCAAACGATTAATAAGAGTATCTAAAAGTTCATCTTGAACAGAAATAAACTTTGCTGCAGCATTATATCCGTGTTGGAACTTTATAATATCTGCAAGCTCTTCATCAATATTTACTCCGCTTATGCTATCTCGCAATTCGCGTAAATCTGTCATCATAGCATTTTGACTTGCATACATATGGGCTGCTTGTTCTCCTTTTAGTCCCACATTTGTAACACTGTCTGCAAAATAGTCATCAAAAGTTCTGCTAGAACCTATCATAACGCGACTATTACGTATAGAAGCGATTTCTACAGCAGCACGAGAATCACTTTCATCAGCACTTCCTTGCATATTAGGCATAGCAGCAGCAACACTTTGCACATCATTTCTAATACTGTCATTTACTTGAATATATGCAGATGGATTTGTTAAGGGAGAAACAGAAAACTGTGCATTTGCTAAAACGTCAACAGCATTAGCTCTATTAAAATCATAAGCTCCTTCAGCTCCGCTATCTTGGAGTACGCCAGAGTATCCTGTTAAAAACATTCCAGAATCTTCGATATGCCTAATAACAAAGTCTGGATTATCAGGATTTTCTGAAGGGGTAGCTTTTAATACGAGAGCATTATTTCGGTCAAGATATGCTTTAACTTCTCCATCACTATTATTTATGCGGTTAATTACTTCTTCTACAGTATCAGTCGCATAATATGGAACTTCTACATTCCCAGAATGACCTGACAAAGTAATAGAGCCTTCTAAGCCAACTTGTTCTGTAAGTTTTAAGGAATTTGTACCTGTTATTCTGAATATATAAGAAGAATCTTCGGTTCCATCTCCATCTCTGTCAAAATTACCATTTGTATTTTCAATGAAAGGATGCTCAGTAAAGAAATTAAGACCTGTAGTATTATTCTTTCCTACAGCGTTTCTGTGTACATCATTAACTAAATCTGCAAAGTTAATAGTCATTGTATCTAATGACTGCATTTCTGAACGAATATCTTTATCTCTTAGTTCAACTAGTGCCCCTAAAGAGCCACCTGAAAAATGAGCGTCTAGTTTAGTATCTGACCAAACAAGTTTTGCATTGCCATTAGTATTCGCACTGTATACTGTGTCTACAGTACGAGCAAGGTCGCCTTGAACAATTATTTGTCCATCTGTATGAACCATAAATTCATCAGGGTCCTTTCTTACTACAGTGACGTTTATAAGATTCCCTAATTTTTCTACTAATAAATCACGTCTATCCATAAGGTCATTGGGATTATCTCCCATAGCTCTACTTCTAACTATTTCGTGATTTATGTCTGCAATCTGCAAAGCATAATCATTTACTTGACGAACTGTAGCTTCTATATCTCCATTTATTTGAGTAGCAATAGCTGTTAAACTTTTATTTCTTTGTTGTATAGAATTAGTTAAACTCTCACCTCTAGTTACAACTGCTTGACGAGCGGCATCTTGGTCTGGATATAATGTAAGTTCTTGCCAACTTTCCCAAAACTTATCCATATTACCACGAACAGAAATATCTTCTGGTTCATTGTATACCTGCTCAATCATTGTGTAATATTTTTCACGAGTTTCCCAATAACTTTCCAAGTTTGTTTGTGCTACAATGCGAGTATCAAGCAACTCATCACGTACGCGAGTTACACTAGCAACATCTGTTCCCTGCCCTATCTGACCTGCACGTTCTGCTCTCTCTAAATCAGGGCGGTCTAAGGGGTCAAATGCCCTTACATTAACACGCTGCCTACTATAGCCTTCTGTATCAGCATTAGAAACGTTATGACCTGCTGTTTGAATTTGCAAACTACTAGCCATAAGAGAACGTTTTCCTATTTCTATCCCTGCAAATGTACTAGACATATTTTCCTCCCAAATAGTTTAAAAAACTGTATCTATAACTACACTTTCAAGTGCAGGTTTTACTATACGCCCATTTCGATTGTATATTATATTGCGTTTTTTAGGTAAGCAGGTATCAAGTACCCCTTCTATAAAATCTTTAGTAGAAGAAACATAAGTAGCAAGGGCAGAATTTTCTATTTTACTTCTAGAAAGTTTTGTTCTAACACTCACAAAAACCTTTTCTACTTCTGGAGAAAGATACATATCCTTGTTTCCACCCACAAAGTCTTCTCTGCATTGGTCCAGATTTACAAAGGCATCACTATATGCCTTCATATTATTAATACTCTTTTCCAAATCAATCCACTGTCGAGCTTTTATACTGCCGTGTATTTTTTTCTGCTGAGTAAGCATACAGTCTAAAATATCATTTTGTGCATTTAATATTTGTAAAAGTTCAATTTCTTTGGTAGGTAATTTTCTTGCTTTTTTAGCACGTTCCTTACGTGATTGCTTTTTTGTAGTATCTTCTGTTTCTTCTTTCATCAGTCTGTCCTCCTTAAGAGTTTCTGATTTTCCAATCCTGCCATACAAATATATCTATAGGCTTCCACTCTTTTATCGGAGGATACAACTTTATACTTTATATTTTTTGTTGTAAATGTTAAAAGACTATTAGAGCTTTTGCTTCTATTTCTTTTCCTTGCTTTATTGATTCTTCATCGCTATCAAGAAGTTTTATTTTAATACAATCTCCCTGCTTATATGTTAAATTATTTTGCCACATAGCATTTATACATTCCACATGCAAAAAATTATCAGTAACAGCATGAACATAATCATTTGTATGCTTCATACCCTCTACTATTGCATTGTATTCGACATTTTTAAGAGATTGTATATAGTTTATTTTCCCCTTTATTGCTAAGTCTGTAAGTTTTTTTATTCTCTCTCCTTTTATTCGTTCTGGAATCTGCATTTTCATACTATATGCAGGAGTAGATGGGCGTGGACTAAAAGGAAAGGCATGAATCCAAGCAAAGTTAATATTTTTGCATAAATCCATAGTTTCATTAAAATCGTTTTCTGTTTCTGAAGGAAAGCCTGCAATAATATCGCAAGATAAAAAGCAAGATGGCTTTATGCTTCTAAGCCGTTGTGAAGCAAGCAAGACCTCCTGTGCCTTATATGGGCGATTCATTAATTCAAGGATTCTATTACTCCCAGATTGCACACTCAAATGAAATGAAGGCTGAATTCTATCATTAGAAAGTATGGTAATTAAGTTTTCGGTTATATGTTGGGGATAAAAACTAGATATTCTAAACTTAACATTCTTAGTATTCGCTAATAAGGAATCGAGCAACATTCCAAAAGAAGCTTTCGTATTTGATGATGTATTTCCAGAGTATAGGCTCAGATTTACACCTGTAAGAACTATTTCCCTTGCACCATTTTGCTCCAATTCTACAGCACGTTTTACAGCCTCTTCTACATCAATAGAAATAGAACGCCCCCTCGCTATATGAATACGGCAGTAAGTACATGCACAATCACAGCCATCTTGAACCTTTAGAGTTGCTCTAGTATGTTTTTTAAATATAGGAGTATATAAAGAAAAAGGATTAACTTTTAATGATGTAGCAACTTTAGGATTAGTGATAGTATTATTTTTATCCAAAAATAGCTCTATATCTTTTGCCGTTAATAAAATATTTTGGGAAAAATATTTTGCAAGAGGAATAATTAAATGTTTAAGAGTACCCTTTAAAACCGCAATACGTTCTCTATCAATCTTTTTAATGGCTTCAGAATCTACTTCTGCATAGCAACCAGTTACTAGAACTGGAGCATTAGGATACTTTTCTAACAAAAGCCTAATTATTCTCCTAGCCTTTTGTTCTGCCTTTCCTGTTACGGTACAAGTATTTATAATAGAAAGAACTACATTTTTATTTGCAGTTTCTGAAGCAGTAATGGTATTTAAATCAGCAACAAAGCCTTCTTCTATAAATGCTTTTGCAGCCCCCTCTGTTTCTGTTTGATTTAATCGGCAGCCTAAAGTTTCAAAATGAACTACATATTCCATTATCTTATTTTAGACTGACAGCGAGTTTTTCCACTTATGGCATCATACTGAGAAGAATTTAGCTTTAAGGCTTGGTCATAGGCAATAATTGCATTTGCATAGTCAGCAATACATTCACGAGCATATCCTAACCTAGTCCACCAAAAATCACTAGGATGCTGCTCAACTCTAACTGCGGTAGACAATGCAATATCGGCATGTTCATACTGTGCCTGCCTAATATAAATCTCTCCCATCATATAGTAGGCTCTACCCCTGCGCTCATGATTATCTTTTGAATTTGCTATATAAGTTTGAAAGTGAGAAATAGCATCAGCATTTTTATCCAAATAATATTCTGCTTCTGCAAGAACTTCGTAAATGCGAGCCTCATTAGGATTTATACGAAGTGCTTGCTTTGCTCTAAGTTCCGCTTGCCTATACTGGCGGCTAGAAATTAAAGACCAGCAAAGAACTACATAAGACTCTATATTAGAAGAATTTTCTTCTAGTTCTTGCTCACATATAGAAATGGCAGAAGCATAATTTCCATTTCTCCACTCTTTTAGAGCGTCAGGCTTTGCTTCTTGTGCAAATAATGTACAACAAAATATAAATAAAGCAAAAAATGGAATTATATGTTTCACGAAGCACTCTCCACGTTATACATAGTACATTTTCCAGAAAATACAGAACCAGGCTCTAGTACAACCTGCGCAGAACTTATATCTCCTATAACAGAGCCTGTTGAAGATATGTACACTAGTTTATAGCCTGTAATGTTTCCTTTTACTTTTCCACGTATTAAAACACGGTCTGCTACAATATTAGCATTAACAAGTGCATCTGTATCTATTAAAAGGTCACTAGTTGCATCAATATTTCCATTTAAGCGTCCCTTTAACATAAATGGCTTTACAAATCTTAAATTACCATTAAAAGTAATATCACCTGCCATCACTGTGTCAAAATCTTCTTCTTCAGTTTCAAAAGGAACTATATTTTTTTCATCAAACATAAACACATTTTAATTGTTATTTATGCGTAGGTCAATATGGAACTTAGAATTTAGAAGTTAAACGATAGAACTTAGAAAGCAGGAAAAAAAGGACTATTACAAAACTTGTAATAGTCCCTAAAAATATGGAGGTGTTACTATGAAAAATAAAACTTAATGTTTACTATTAAACTCATTGACCTAAACGGAATCAAAAGTTCCGAACAGGTCTATTTATTATCGTTTTAGGTTAATAACGGTTTCTAGCATAGAGTCGCCAGTTTGAATAGTCTTTGCGTTAGATTCAAAGCCTCTCTGTGTTACAATCATATCTGTAAGCTGCTCTGTTAAATCTACGTTTGACATTTCCAAAGTACCCGCTAACATACTACCCTTACCTGCAATTCCTGCTGTACCAATGCTTGCCATTCCAGAGTTTATTGACTCTGCAAAGGTTGTATCCCCTTTCTTTTCCAAGCCAGCTTGATTTGTAAAACTAGCCATTGCAATTTGTCCAATAGTACGTGTTGAACCATTTGAATATACGCCAGTTATAATACCACTTTGGTCAATCTTAAAGTTATCCAAATAACCTAATTTGTAACCATCTTGATAATATGCCTTTGTAGAACTTGCAGAAGCACTTTGTGTAATGGTATTCTCCATAGAACCTATTGTTCCTAAATCAAGATTAAAGGTCTGTCTATATGGATTACCATCTGCATCTGCATTGCTACCTGGAACATTATAAGATGCCTGTAATATGATATTGCCTGTTGGATTTGATTCGTTACCTACGCTATCAACAACCTGCTGCAATGTACCATAGTTGTCAAATATTAATCTGTAACGAGCAACATCTTCTCCCGTATCTGTAGTTCCTATACCTACTCTAGTTTCTGTAGATACTTCTGCATCAGGGTCAACTACTACAGTAACATCCCACTGATTTGGAACTTCATTTCCTGTTTCATCATCTCTTACTTTAGTAAAGTTCATCTGTAACTGATGAGCATTACCAAAGTTATCATAAATATCAATTTCAGTTTGCCAAGTACCCTTAATTATATCTGCTTCTGTTGGGTCTTCTGGAATTACAGGTAAATTCTTGTTTAAGTTACAAAGGTATCTTACATTTTCTGTTGCTTTAGGAGGGTCTTTCTGACCTACAGGAATAACTAAATCTGTAGGTGTAGAAGATGTCTGCAATATTTGCTCTCCGTTTACATTTTCTGCCATCCAACCTTGAACACGTAAACCATTTGCAGGATTTACCAATGTACCGTTTGCGTCTACTCCAAAAACACCAGCACGAGTATAAACAGTCTGGTCTCCATTCTTTAATACAAAGAAACCATTACCTTGAATTGCTAAGTCTGTAGATACACCTGTTGACTGCAAGTTACCTTGTGTAAAGATAGTATCTATTGCAGCAACGCTCATACCTAAGCCTACTTCCTTAGGATTTACGCCACCCACTTCTTCAGAAGGACGCGCTGCTCCAGAAAGTTGCTGACTAATCATATCTTGAAAATCAACACGTCCTCTTTTAAAGCCATACGTATTTACATTAGAAATATTGTTTCCAATTACATCCATACGTGTTTGGTGATTCTGCAAGCCGCTTACACCAGCATAAAGTGATCTCATCATATCGCTACCCTCTTAATTAGTTACCATAAACTTTTTGTATTTGTTTCATGTCGTAATACATGTTTCCAACCTTTATTTGTGGATTATTTCCGTAAGTTACGGCTTCCACAACGCCTGCTGTTTGTGTATCTCCAATTCCCAGCTCTACTGTTTTTCCAATTACATTTAAAGCTTGATTTGAATTAAGCATACTATTCATTTTTTCAAAATTGGCATTCATATTTGTTATTTGTTCCAAAGATGAAAACTCTGCCATTTGAGCAATAAATTCTGTATTATCCATTGGATCTGTTGGGTCTTGGTTAGACATCTGTGTTATAAGCAACTTTAAAAAATCATCTTTACCAAGCTCGTGCTGTGTAGCCCTGCCCTTTTCTGCGTCAATTTTCTTATTAGCAGAGTCAACTTGTAACTGCAATTCTGCTAATTCCTGCCCGCTCATACGGGTATTCAAGGATACAT
>CAJOPO010000445.1 GCA_905236315.1 uncultured Treponema sp. | reverse complement strand
GTTGTAAGTCGCTATAATAGCGCGACTTACAACATCGCATTTTCAAAGTTGCCTCTAAAAACTGAAGTTTTTAGAGGCTCCCTAATGTATACACGCTACACCGCAACGTGTATACATTAGTTATTGCTAAGCGATTGCTAAAGCTATTTATTGCTTCGATTCCCTATTATCTAATCATGCTGTGATATTCTTGCAAAGATTTTACACCACCTTCGCCGCCATTGCCGTTCTTTACGCTTTCAATGCCTCTTACAGCAGCAAGGGCACCTGCAAGGGTTGTAATATAAGGCACTTTGTACTTTAAGCAAGCCTTACGAATTGTCATGCGGTCTTCTGCATAGTTGCGCTTAGGCTTAGGAGTATTGATAACAAGGCATACTTCCTTATTAAGAATCATATCTATAACATCAGGTCGCCCTGCACCAATCTTGTTTACATACTCGCACTTTATGCTATGAGTATTAAAGAAGTCGCAAGTTCCCTTTGTGGCATAAAGGGTAAAGCCCAAAGCCGTAAGTGTTTTGCCTATAGTAAGCACTTCATCTTTTTGGCTTTCTTTATTGCTCAAACTTATAAGCACTTTTTTGTTTTCCCATGCAGCAGGAGCGTGGGGCAATTCACTACCAGCAGCCTCTTGTGCCTTATAAAAGGCAAGAGGAAAGTTCTCTGCAATGCCGAGCACTTCCCCTGTAGAACGCATTTCAGGTCCAAGTATGGGGTCAACTCCGGGGAATCTTGCCCATGGAAGAACCGCTTCTTTTGCTCCGTAGTAAGGAATTGTCTTTTCCTTTAGGTCCAAAGAAGCAAGAGATTCTCCTAACATAAGGCGGGTTGCCAAGCGTGCCATCTGCGTATTACATACCTTGCTTACTAAAGGCACTGTGCGACTTGCTCTAGGATTAGCTTCTATAACAAAGACCTTTCCGTCTTCTATAGCATACTGCATATTCATAAGACCGCATACGTGTAAGTTTTCTGCAATCTTTCTAGTGTATTCCTTTATTGTGTCTAAATTATTTTGCGGAATACTTACTGGAGGAATAACGCAAGCGCTGTCTCCTGAGTGAATACCTGCAAGTTCTACGTGTTCCATAACAGCAGGAATGTACACATGAGTGCCATCTGCTAGGGCATCTGCTTCACATTCAAGAGCATTCTTTAAGAAGCGGTCTATCAATAAAGGACGGTCAGGAGTTACACCAACGGCTTTTTCTACGTATTCCTTTAGATTTTTTTCGTCATAGATAACTTCCATACCGCGACCACCTAAGACAAAGGAAGGACGAATCATAAGAGGATAGCCTATCTTATCAGCAATAGATTTTGCTTCTTCAAAATTTATTGCCATACCGCTTTCTGGCATTGGAATATCTAGGTTATCCATCATCTTGCGGAATAAGTCGCGGTCTTCTGCAATATCTATAGAATCTATGGAAGTGCCTAGAATATTTACGCCGTTTTCCTTTAATTCACGAGCTATGTTTAGAGGAGTCTGCCCACCAAACTGAACTATAACGCCCATAGGCTTTTCTTTCTGATAAATCTGCAAAACATCTTCTGTTGTAACAGGCTCAAAGTATAATTTATCGCTAGTGTCATAGTCTGTAGAAACAGTTTCTGGGTTGCAGTTTACAATGATTGTTTCATAGCCCATTTCTTTTAGTTGCATTGCAGCGTGGCAACAACAATAGTCAAACTCTATGCCTTGTCCTATTCTGTTTGGTCCACCGCCTAAAATCATAATCTTCTTTTTATTATCACTTGCAGTAGATTTATCTTGTGCATTGTATGTAGAGTAATAGTAATTTGCATTTTCTACACCGCTTACAGGAACTGCAAGCCATGCTTCTGTTACTCCTAGTGCAATGCGGCGGGAACGAATGTCTTTTTCGCTCACCTTTAGAATCTTGCTTAAATACTTATCGCTAAAGCCGTCTTTTTTTGCCTTTATGAGTAAGTCATCAGAAGGAAGACGGCCTGGGTTTTTAAGCATTTCTTCTTCTAAGTCCACAAGTTCTTTCATTTGCTCTAAGAAGTATTTCTTTACATAGGTGATTTCATAAAGTTTATCTAAAGAAACACCCTTTCGGATTGCCTCGTATAACTGGAAATATCGTTCACTGCTTGCAGTTTTTAGCATTTCGCAAAGTTCATCAGCAGATTTTTTGTTAAAATCCTTTGCAAAGCCTAATCCCGCTCTTCCGTTTTCTAGGCAGCGTATAGCTTTTTGGAAAGTTTCTTTAAACGTCTTTCCTATAGCCATAACCTCTCCTACGGCTTTCATACTAGTTCCTAGAGTATCTTCTGCTCCGTGGAATTTTTCAAATGCCCAGCGTGCAAACTTTAACACTACATAGTCGCCATCTGGTGCCCCGCCTGGAGTATATTTTTCCAATGTACCATCTCGCCAGTAAGGAATCTCATCTAAGGTTAATCCTGCGGCAAGTTTTGCAGAAATAAGGGCAATCGGGAAGCCTGTAGCCTTAGAAGCTAAAGCAGAGGAACGGCTTGTTCTAGGGTTAATTTCTATAATGACAACACGTCCTGTTTTGGGGTTGTGTGCAAACTGAACATTTGTGCCACCTATAACGCCAATGGATTCTACAATCTTAAAGGCCATAGCTTTTAACTTGTTTTCTAGCTCTTTGTCTATGGTCATAAAGGGGGCAGAACAGAATGAATCTCCTGTATGAACGCCCACAGCGTCTATGTTTTCTATAAAGCAGATAGCAACCATCTGATTTTTGCTATCGCGCACAACTTCTACTTCTAGTTCTTCCCAACCTAGAATGCTTTCTTCTATTAAACACTGATGTGTCATAGATAAATCTAGTCCGTTAGAAACTATGGAGCGTAACTCTTCCCTGTTATAGCAAAAGCCACCACCTTGTCCACCCATTGTATATGCTGGGCGCACTACAACAGGATAGCCTATTTCGGTAGCAATTTTTTCTGCACCTTCTACAGTGTGGCAAATATCGCTACGAGGGGTATCTATGCCTAAGCCCTTCATAGTTTCCTTGAATATCTCTCGGTCTTCACCACGTTCTATAGCGTCTAGGTTTACGCCTATAACCTTTACTCCGTATTTATCTAAAACGCCAGCTTTGTTTAATTCGCAAGCAAGGTTTAATCCAGTTTGTCCACCTAGGTTGGGGAGCAAGGCATCTGGACGCTCTTTTTCTATAATCTGCGCTAGGCGTTCCACATTCAAGGGTTCTATGTAAGTGGCATCTGCCATTACGGGGTCTGTCATAATAGTGGCAGGATTTGAGTTTACAAGAACTATCTTATAGCCCTGTTCTCTTAGGGCTTTGCAAGCCTGTGTGCCTGAATAGTCAAATTCACATGCCTGACCAATAACGATTGGACCAGAGCCAATTATAAGAACTTTATTAATATCCGCTCTTTTCATTTTTTTCCCCTAATACATATTTTGTCAAAAAAAAAGGTGAATTCTTTTTTAGAATTCACCTTTGAATTGCAAATAAAATAAAAAGCCTTAAAGTTAATATATGAGTTATACATTTTTTAATAACTTGTGCTTTCATATTAAAAATATACTATATATGAAAGTTGATTTTTATGCAATAGGATATTTGGTATTTTAGAAATTAGACGATAGAACTTAGAATTTAGAAGATAAAAGTTAGAGTTTATTGGAAAAAGGTACAGCCTTTACTGTACAAAGGTACTACCTTCACACTGCAAAGGTATAACCTTTAGACCACGAAGGTAGTACCTTTAAGGTGTAAAGGTTATACCTTTTTGCTCAACATGACAAACTTAGACTTGATAGACTACTTTTCGTTTACAAGTTTACCTGTCATATGTTCTATTGTAAGTTCAAGGCATAGTACACGATTTTTAGCACTTTCTATTTCTTTTTCTACACCCTCGCCACTCATTTTTTAGTATTTCTATACACTTTTCTAAAGGCACTTGCTGAGCAAACCTACGCATTTTTCTAAACATATACCTATCCTATTGCACAATATTTATTCGGTCAATAGGAATATTCAAAGTTTCACGGAAAGTGAGTTTTACAGTGTACTCTTGAAAAAAAATAGCTTCCAGTTTCCTTCTTACTGTTTTTTTACTTAGTCGAATTTTTTATTTTCAAGTTAGAAAAAGCATTTTAAAATTAACATAAGGGAGCCTCTAAAAACTTCAGTTTTTAGAGGCAACTTTGAAAATGCGATGTTGTAAG